>NZ_JBHVVI010000006.1:27882-168533 GCF_042883685.1 Kitasatospora sp. NPDC058190 | reverse complement strand
GTCTCCGCCCCCGAGGCGCCCCTCTCCGTCCGCGCCGCCCCTGGTGGGCGGCGCGGTGAACAGCCGACGGCTGACAACTTTCAGATGACAGATTTCAGCGAACAGATTTCGTTATCTGTCTTCTGAACTCTGCCATCTGCCGGCAGCCTCTGCGCCCCACTCCCATCCGGCCTCAGCCGGCCGACTTCCAGCGGTCCCGGCCGTCGCTGCCGGGCCCGCAGACCATCGGGGTGCCCTTCGTGGTGACGCCGGTCGCGCCGGCCGGGGAGCAGAAGGCTCCCGGGTGGACGGTTCCGGCGGAGCCGCCTCCCGGGCCGGTTTCGCCCGAGCTGGCTCCCCCGGCGCTGCCACCCCCGGATGTCGAGCCGCCCGAGCTGGCTCCCCCGGCACTGCCACCCCCGGATGTCGAGCCGCCCGAGCTGGCTCCCCCGGCGCTGCCACCCCCGGACGTCGAGCCGCCCGAGCCGGAGCTCGAACCGCCGCCGCCACCCGTACTGCTGCCACCGGCCCCCGGGTCGGCCGGTTGGGCGGTGGGGTGCGGGGTGGGCCTGGGAGCCGCCGGAGCCGGTGGCTCGGTGTGGTTCTGCGGGGCCTGGGTCGGCGCGGGCGGTTCCGGGGCGGGCGTCGCCGTCGGGGTCTCGGCCGGGGAAGGTGTAGCCGTCGGGGTCGGGGCCGGTGTGGGCGTCGGTGCAGGCGTCGGCGTCGCGGACGGCGTCGCGGTGGCCGACGGACTGGCTGTGGCCGCGATCGGTACCGGGGCGGGCGCGTGGTCGGCTGGCTTGGGGTTGGTGACCGCGCCGAGCCACACCAGGCTGCAGAACGCCGCCACCGCCGTGCTGGTGAGCTTGCGCCAGAGCGGCCGGGGCCACGTCCAGGCGATCGCGAAGGCCGCGAGCGGGAAGACCAGGAAACTGGCGGCATGCACCGCGCGGCGCTGCCACCAGGGGCGGTGCGGCGTCGTCGCCGGGAGCTGGGAGGGCAGGGGCGGGGGTGGTGGCGGATACACGGAGGAGCTGAGTCCTTCTGGTGATGGGGTCATGGCGAACCCTCGAACCGTATATGGATCACATAAAGAGATGTTTCGGTGCGCTCGGAATCGATTCCGGACCGTGACCTCCGCATTCCCTCTTCATCGCCGCGTCAACTACCCGTCGCCAGTGATGCGGTGTGGTTGTCGGATCACTCCTCCTGTGGAACAACTGATGAGTTGACGTCGACTCAGGAGGACTCGGATGAGGGCTCTGACCCGTCTCGCGCCATCACTGTTGCTCGCCACCGCTCTGGTGTGGGCCACCACCGGGCCGGCCGGGGCCGCGGCGCCGCCGACGAAGGCGCCCGAGGCGGTGGGGTGGGGCGGAGCGGTGGCCAGTGTGGACGCCGACGCCACCGCGGCCGGGATCGAGGTGCTGCGCAAGGGCGGGAATGCGGTGGACGCGGCGGTCGCGGCCGCGGCGGCGCTCGGGGTGACCGAGCCGTACTCGTCCGGGGTCGGCGGTGGCGGGTACTTCGTCTACTACGACCACGCCACCGGCCGGGTGCACACCATCGACGGCCGCGAGGTGGCCGGCCGCACCGCCGACAGCGGGCTGTTCCTGGAGGGCGGCAAGCCGCTCGCCTTCGCCGACGCCGTCACCAGCGGCCTGTCCGTCGGCGTCCCCGGCACCCCCGCCACCTGGGATTCCGCCCTGCGCCAGTGGGGCACCCGCTCGCTCGCCCAGAACCTCGAACCCGCCGAGCGGATCGCCGAGAACGGCTTCGTCGTCGACGACACCTTCCGTGGCCAGACGGCCGACAACTACGACCGCTTCAAGGACTTCCCGGCCACCGCCAAGCTCTACCTGCCCGGCGGCAAGCCCCCCGAGGTCGGCACCGTCCTGCGCAACCCCGACCTCGCCGCCACCTACCGGCTGCTCGCCAAGGACGGCGTGAAGGCCTTCTACCAGGGCGAGTTGGCCAAGGACATCGTCAACACCGTGCAACACCCGCCGGTCGACCCGGCCTCGGGCCGCAACGCCCGTCCCGGGAAGGTCGACACCGCCGACCTCTCCGCCTACCAGGTCCGCCGCCAGGCGCCCACCCACGTCGCGTACCGCGACTACGACGTCTACTCGATGGCCCCCTCCAGCTCCGGCGGCACCACCGTCGGCGAGGCGCTCCACATCCTGGAGGACGGCGACCTCTCGACCTCCAGCAGCACGCAGTACTACCACCACTTCCTGGACGCCTCCCGGATCGCCTTCGCCGACCGCAACCGCTGGGTCGGCGACCCGGCCTTCGGCGACGTCCCGACCAAGCAACTGCTCTCCGAGCGCTACGCCGCCTCCCGGGCCTGCTTGATCAGCCCCAACCGCGCCCTCACCAGCCCGCTCGCCCCCGGCGACCCGCGCCACCCGGCCGACTGCGCCGACACCGGCCAGGCCGTCGCCGAGCCGTACGAGGGCCCCAACACCACCCACCTGACGGTCGCGGACCGCTGGGGCGACATCGTCTCGTACACCCTCACCATCGAGCAGACCGGCGGCAGCGGCATGACCGTCCCCGGCCGGGGCTTCCTGCTGAACAACGAGCTGACCGACTTCGACTTCGCCCCGCTCACCGCGGGCGTCCCCGACCCCAACCTGCCCGGCCCGGGCAAGCGGCCGCGCTCCTCCATGTCCCCGACCATCGTGCTGCGCGACGGCGAGCCGCTGCTGGCCACCGGCAGCCCCGGCGGCGCGACCATCATCACCACCACCCTGCAGGTGCTGCTCGGGCGCCTCGACCGCGGCCTGAGCCTGGAGCAGGCCATCGCCGCACCGCGCGCCAGCCAGCGCAACACCGTCGCCACCCAGGCCGAGCCCGGCTTCCTGGCACTGCCCGAGCGGTCCGAGCTGGAGGGCCTCGGGCACCAGTTCACGTCCGTGGCCGAGATAGGCGCCGCCACCGGCGTGGAGCGGCTGCCGGACGGCCGCTGGGTGGCCGCCGCCGAACCGGTGCGGCGCGGCGGCGGCTCGGCCGCGGTGGTCCGACCCGCGGGCTGATCGGATCGGCCTGTCGGAGGCGGGCGGTATGTTCGGGGTGGGCCTCCCCCGGGGGCCCGCCCCCGTCCGTACCGACCGAACCACCGGGAAGGCCGCCCGCCGTGACCGTCCGCATCGCCACCTGGAACATCAACTCCGTCACCGCGCGGCTGCCCAAGCTCCTGGAATGGCTGGAGAGCGCCAAGCCCGACGTGCTCTGCCTCCAGGAGCTCAAGTGCGCGGCCGACGTCTTCCCGTACGACGAGGTCCGTGAGCTCGGCTACGAGACGGCCGCGCACGGCACCGGCCGGTGGAACGGCGTCGCCATCGTCTCCCGGCTCGGCCTGGAGGACGTCGTGCGCGGCCTGCCCGACCAGCCCGGCTTCCTCGCCGACGGCGCCCTGCTGCCCGACGTCGAGCCGCGCGCCATCGCGGCCACCTGCGGCCCGGTCCGGGTCTGGTCGGTCTACGTGCCCAACGGCCGGGAGGTCGGCCACGCGCACTACCACTACAAGCTGGAGTGGCTGGAGGCGCTGCGCAAGGCCGCCGTCGAGGACGCGGCCGGCCCGCGCCCCTTCGCCGTCCTCGGGGACTTCAACATCGCCCCCACCGACGAGGACGTCTACGACGTCGCCGCCTTCGAGGGCCTCACCCACGTCACCCCCACCGAGCGTGCCGCGCTGGAGGCGCTCGACGGGATCGGCCTGCACGACGTGCTGCCGCGCCCGCTCAAGTACGACCGCCCCTACACCTACTGGGACTACCGCCAGCTGGCCTTCCCGAAGAACCGCGGCATGCGGATCGACCTCACCTACGCCAACAAGCCCTTCGTCGACGCCGTCACCGACAGCTACGTGGACCGCGAGGCCCGCAAGGGCAAGGGCACCTCGGACCACGCCCCGGTCGTGGTGGACCTCGACCTCTGAGTCACGAGAATCACGCCGGGTGACGGCCTGTCGCTCGAACGGTCCTGAGCGGTGGCCGAGCGTGGAGTGCCTTCCTACCGTCGGTGAATGACCGGGTGCAGTTGAAACACCACGTGGACATGGGAGTCCCCCGGCTGCGCCCGAGAATCCCGGAGGTTCCGGCATGCGCCCCATGCGTACGGCCGCCGCCGCCCTGATCGGCGCGACGGTCCTGACCGGTCTGACGGCCCCCCTCGCCTCAGCCAGGGACGGCGCGGCCTCAGTCAGCCCGTCCCGGGCCGCACCGGGCCAGACCGTGACGGTCACGGTCGCCTGCGAGAAGTCGGACAGGCCCGACGCCAAGACCGTCACCGCGCACTCCGCCGCCTTCGAGGGCGGCCCCGCGACGCTCACCCTGGGCGCGGACGGCAAGCACACCGGTTCCGCCCGGCTGGCCTCCCAGCACCAGGGGGACAGCAAGGTCGACGGCACCTGTCCGAACGGCAGCGCCTTCTCGACCGGCGTCACGGTCACCACCGTGGCGGACACCAGCCCCGACAAGGGGCTCGGCGAGTGGGGCAAGGCCGCGGGGGAGTGGGCCGGCTCGCTCGGTCAGTCCGGCGTCGGCAGCCAGCAGGTCGCCCCGAACGGTGCGGTGAATTCCGGCCTCGGCGGTTCGGTCGCGGGCAACCCGGCGGAGCTGGCCGGCGGTCTGGCGCTGGTCGTGGGCGGTGTCGGCGGCTTCTGGCTGCTCCGGAGGCGTGGTGCCTGACGGCCCTCGCCTCCTTCGCGTTGCCGCGTCGCGCCGCCGGCCCCTGACGGGACCGGCGGCGCGGTGGTGCGTCAGACGGCCGCCCGCTCCTGCCGCTCCTCGTGCTGGAGGATGCCGCTGGCCAGCAGGTACTGAGCCAGGACGTACGTCGCCATGATCCAGAACTGATGCCCCGGCAGCTCGCGCCACTTCGCCAGTTGGGTGGCGATCAGCGTGTCGGACAGCAGGAACAGCGCCCCGCCCAACCCGGTCCGCCAGCCGAGCCCGGCCGAGGTGACGGCCGTCGAGGTGAGCAGCAGGCTGTAGCCGGCCACCGGGACCTTCAGCTCCCCGAGGTCCGGCCAGAGCTGACTGACCAGGCCCACCCAGGCCGTCGCGTACGCGGCCGCGACCACCAGCGTGCGACGGCGGTCGGTGAGCGCCCCGCGCTGGACGAACATCGTCACGTAACAGACGTGTGCGGCGGCGAAGGAGCCCATGCCGGCCAGGAACGCGGGGTCGTTCTTCAGCTGCAGCAGCACGTCCCCGCCCGCGCTCGCCAGCAGCGCCGGCGCCAGCAGTTTTGGTGCCTGCCGCCCGGCCGTCGTGGCCGCCGTCACGCTGTGCGCGGCCAGCAGCGGCATCAGGGCGGGCTTGGTGGCGTTCCGCACCACCGAGGCCCCGGACAGGATCGAGCCCAGGTGCGTCGCCGAGGCGGCCGCGAAGCCGCCGAGCAGGCCGGTGGCGGAACGCAGGCGCCCGCCGAGGCCGGTGGCACGGGTGGTCGTACGGATACTCATGCGGCTGCTGCCTCCGGAGTCGCTCGGGTGGGGGATCCACCGACCCTAAGGGAGCCGACCGGGCCGGGGAACAGCAGGTTACCGGTGCGTAACCCGGGCCGGGTGCGGCGGACGACGGGACGGCCGGGTAGCGGAGGGCGCGCGGCCGCTTCGAGGGCTCTTGCGGAGAGTTCCGCAGGAGGGCGGTTGGTGCCACCGGGTGACCCGTCACCGACTAGTCTGGATCCCGACATGGAGCAGCAGGAGTACGCGGTCGGCGCCGCCCGGGTGGCCGTCGGCAGGCCGGACGGACGCACGGGCGGGGCAGGACGGGGAACCGCCGACGCCGTCCTCGCCGTACGCGAAGCCGGCTCCCCGCGGGGCTCCTCGCCGGACTCCTCGCCGGGCTCTTCGACGGACCTCTCGCCGGGCGCTTCGCCGGACGCCTTGCCGGCCTCCGGGCCGGACTCCGATCCCGCCGATGCTGACGCGCTGCCTGAGCCCGCCCCCGAGGGCGGTGCTGACGGCCCGCAGACGGCAGGGGAGGCCCTCTCGCCCGACCCGGGACTGCTGCGGCTCGCCCACTGGTTCGCCGCCGCCACCCCCGGCACCGCGGACGACCTGTGCACCGCCTCCTTCGGCCTCTACCCCGCCCGCCACCTCGGCGCCCCCGCCGAGCCCGCCGACCCCGGCATCAGCTGGTGGCACGGCCCGACCGCCCACGGCGCCACCGTCCCGCGCGCCCGTGAGGTCCGGACCGACAGCGGCCTGCGCCGCGCCCGGCGCGACGAGGCCGCACTGCCCGTCGTCCGGTCAGGCGCCAAGCCGGGCAGGCCCGGCAGGCACCGCAAGCCCGAGCGGCTCCGGGCGCTCCCGGGCGCGACCTCGGGCTCGCAGGACCGTTCCGGCGCGGAGCTCCCGGACGCCGAACGCCGCATCGCCGCCCGGCTGCTGCTCGCCCACCCGCTGGTCACCGCCTCCGGCCCGCACGCCGACGGCTTCCCGCTGATCCGCCGTCACCGCGACTGGCTCACCGAACGCTTCGACACCCTGCTCGGCTACCGCCTGGTCGTCGGCCCCTGGCACGCCCGGCTCTGCAAGGCGGGCCTCGGCCCCGGCGCCGCCCGCCGCCTCGAACACCCCACCACCGGCGCCCCGTTCACCCCGGCCGGCTACGCCCAACTCGCGCTCGCCCTCGCGCTGCTGGTCGACGCCCCCCAGCAACTCCCGTACGGGCGGCTGCTCGACGCGATGCGCGCCGCCGCGCCCGAACTCGCCGCCGCGCCCGCCGACCTCGCGATGGCGCTCGCCGCGCTCGCCAGCTGGCAGGTACTCGGCGAACTGCCGTCCGACCCGGCCGACTCCGCCTTCGTGCTGACCGTCGACCGCGAACTCGCCCGCGCCGTCCCGGCCGGTCCGCCCGCCCTCGCCGACGACGCCGCCGACCTCATCCGCCGCGCCGCCGAGGCCGAGCCCGCCACCGCCGTCCGCCGCCTCCTCGCCGAGACGCCCGCCGTCCTCGCCGCCGACCTCCCCGAGGACCGGCGCAGCTGGCTGGACGAGCACCGGCTCAGCGGCCCGGCCGCGCTCGCCGAATTCCTCGGCCTGGAGACCGAACTGCGGGCCGAGGGCGTCGCCCTGCTCGACCCGGCCGCCGAACTCACCGACCTCGCCCTCCCCGGTACCGGCACCCTCGCCCAGGCCGCCCTGCTGCTGGTCGAGCGCCTGGTCGAGGAGGTCCGCCCGCTGCCCGGCGAGACAGCCGAGGGAGACGTCCCGATCGCGGACGCCCTGATAGACGGCGTCCTCGGCGACATCACCGACGAGTACGGCCTCCCCACCCACTACCTCGCCGACCGCACCGCCCTCCGCCGCGACGCCCTCGACCTCCTCCACCGCCTCGGTCTCATCACCCCCACCCCCCGCACCACCTGGCTCCTCCGCCCCCCGGCCGCCCGCTACGCCCCGGCCCCCGACCTCCACCCCACCCCCGGCACCGGCCGCCACTCCCGCCCGGCCACCCCACCCCCGGCGGCGGCACGCGCGGAGCAGCGGGCGTAGCGGAAGCCGGAACCGCCCGCCCGCCCGTGCAGGCAGCAGTGGGGCTCAGGGCAGCGTGAGGCGCCCGCAGTCGGTGTTCCTCCCGCGTGCGGCACGTGTCCCCGGAGAGGATGGCGGCGCTCGCACGGAAAGTCGACTGGGCCGACTTCTCGCGCCATGCGCTCGCCGCCCCGGCCAAGGTGAACCGTAGGAAGTCGACCGGGCCGTCCCGAGTCGGTGGCCCGGGAAGCGGCGGGCCGAGAAGAGTCCGCCGTCGATCACCGGTTCGGTGCCCCGGCGGTCGGTGGCGACTGCCGGTAGGGCCGTCGAGCCTGCCGGGGGCGGGAACGCGAAAGCACCGCGTCCGGGGTGGACGGCGGTGCTGGGTGGGGCCGGCTACTTGCTGGCGGTGGTGGTGGCGGCGAGGGGGCCGTGTTGGAGGGTCTCGACCGTGGCGCCGACACCGAAGGTGCCGAGGGCGATGGAGGCGAGGACGGCGGTGCAGGCGAGGAGGCGGCGGTGGCGCTGGGGGAGGGGGAAGCGCGGTTCCTGGTAGGGCGCCTGAGGGCTGGCGTTCATGACAGGAAGGCTCTCAGGGCGGTGTGAACGGTCGGTACGCGCGGGTGAAGTCCGGACGGGGGTTGGGCGTCGGTTGGCCGCATACGCCCCACCCGGCCGGCGGGTGGGGCGTATCCGCTGGTCAGCGGGGTCGTCCGCGTTCGGTGAGGGCCTCGCCGACGGCGACCTGTACGGCGCGACTCGTACGGCCTCGCGGAGGTCGTGGGTGCGGTGGAGGCGGGAGGGTCCGGCGGCCTGGGCCTCGCGGAGCCGGTCGGCGGGGCGGCAACCGCCGTCGGGTGGTCGCGGCCACCTTCACGCCGTGGTGGATCCCGGTGGGGCCTACGTCCCGTCAGGTCGTCGAAAGGGGGGGCGTCAGGCCGCCTGATTCTCGTTCGGCTGGTGCGTGGCGGCGAGGTAGCGGGAGAGGGCCCGGCGGCTGCGGGTGAGGTCGTCGATCCGGGCGTCCAGGTCGGCGAGTTCGCCGCGCAGGGTGGCGACCAGGTTCGGGCAGGTCTCCAGCACGGGTACCGGGCCGGTGGCGCAGGGCAGCAGTTCGGCGATGACCCGGGTGGACAGTCCGGCCGCGAGCAGGCTGCGGATCTGCCACACCCGTACGGTGTCCTCCTCGCCGTACTCCCGGTAGCCGGCCGTGGTGCGGGCGGGCTGGAGCAGGCCCTGCTCCTCGTAGTAGCGGAGCAGGCGGGTGGACACCCCGGTCAGGCGGGCGAGTTCTCCGATGCGCATGATCGGGCAACGCGGCCGGTGGCCGGGGTGTTCCCGGCCCGTCTCAGGCCTTCACGAACTCCAGCATCACGTCGCGCAGTTGGGGCAGCGCGTCGATCGTCGGCAGGTGCCCGCCGGGGAGTTCGACGAAGCGGGCGCCGGGGATGCCCGAGGCCAGCAGGCGGTGCTGGGACGGCTGGACGAGCATGTCCTCGGCGGTGCCGACGACGGTCGTCGGGACGGCGATCGCGGCCAGTTCCTCGCGCACGTCGACCCGGGCGGCGAGCCGGAACTGCTGCCGGAAGCCCACAGGCAGCGGGGACTTGAGCGCCTCCTCCAGCTCCGCGCGCTGCTCGGCGGGCAGCGCGTCCACCCAGCTGTGGCCGAAGACGACGGTGAGCATCAGCCGGGCGAGGTCGGCCGGCCGGTCCTCAAGCGCGACCATCAGCTCCGAGAGCATGCTCAGCCGCGCCGAGCCGCCGGCCACGCCCGCGAGCAGCAGCAGCGAGCGGACCCGCTCGGGGTGGCGGGTGGCGATCCGGACCGCGACGGCCGCGCCCAGCGAGAAGCCGGCCAGGTCGAAGGTGGACAGGCCCTCCTCGTCGGCGGCGGCGACCAGCCGCTCGGCGAGCTCGTCGAGAGTGGGCTCACCGGGCTCGTACGGGCTGTCGCCGGAGCCGGGGTAGTCGGGGGCGACGACGGTGCGGTGCTCGGCGAGGTCGGGCAGCAGCGGGCCCCAGTTGTCCCGGGCGCTGCCGGCGGCGCCGTGGGCGAGCAGCAGGCCGGGGCCGGAGCCCTGGACGATCCGGGCGAGCGGGGCGAACGGCGGGGTGGTGGACGGCATGAGGGCCTCCTCGGTGGGGCGGGCGGGATCGCGTGGGATTGCCAAGACAACGGGAACGCTAGGAGTTCACACTGGTGAGAAGGTCAAGTGGAGGACCAGGGCGGCCGGTCGGACGGAGACCGGGAGGGAAGCCCGGCCGGCGGCCGTGGTTACGTAACGCGCCGGAGCGCCTACGCTGAGGGAAGGAGCGCCATCCGGACAGTGCCGTCCGGATGCCGCCGCGCTCCGCCGCCGGGGCGCTCATCGTGCCGCGTTGGCCGCGCCGGTGTTCGCCCCGGGCCGGACGGCCGCCGAGGAGGTGCCCAGGCCCGTGCCCGGAATCGTCAAACCGCTTCCTGCCGAGTGGTTCGTCCCGCACGACACCAACGCCGAGATGCGCTGGGACGCGCTGCGCGACGCCGACGGCAAGGCCGCGATCGGCCGCCATGTGCCGACGGAACGGTTCTTCGTCCGCAACCACACCGGCACCCCGCTGATCGACCCGGACCGCTGGCGGCTGAGGCTGTTCGGCAGCGGCCTGCACGGCGCCCCGACGGCCGGCCGGGCGGTCGAGTTCGGCCTGGAGGACCTGCGGGCGCTGCCGTCGACCAGGATCGACGCGCTGATCGAGTGCGCCGGCAACGGGCGCAGCTACTACCGCAGCCAGCAGCACCAGAGCGTGCCCGGCACCCCCTGGAGGCTCGGCGGCATCGGCTCGGCGAGCTGGCGCGGGGTCCGGCTGGCCGAGGTGCTGCGGGCGGCCGGGCTGACCGACGACGCGGTGGACCTGCTGCCGGTCGGCCTGGACCCGGACTACGTGGTCGGCGGCGAGAACTACGGCCCGGTGCGCCGCCCGCTGCCGGTCGCCAAGGCGCTGGACGACGTCCTGCTCGCCTACGAGATGAACGACGAGCCGCTGACCCCCGACCACGGCGCGCCGGCCCGGCTGGTGGTGCCCGGCTGGGTGGGCATCGCCTCGATCAAGTGGGTCGGCAGCATCGAGGTGGCCGACCACCCGCTCCAGTCGCCGTGGAACACCGACTTCTACCGGATGTTCGGCCCGGACTACCCGCCCGGCGGCGGCGCCCCGCTCAGCACCCAGCTGGTCAAGTCGGCCTTCGAACTGGCCGTCGGCGCGGTGCTGGCGGCCGGGCGCGAGCACCGGCTGCACGGGCGGTCGTGGTCCGGCGCCGCCCCGGTGGACCGGGTCGAGGTGAGCACCGACGGCGGCCGGACCTGGCGGCCCGCCGAGCTGTGCGAGGAGCCGCTCGCCGACAACTGGACGCGCTGGAGCGTCGACTGGCGCCCCGAGCGGCCCGGCCCGTACGAGCTGCGCGCCCGCGCGACGGACCGCCTCGGCGGCGGCCAGCCGGAGCGGGCGCCGTTCAACCGGGAGGGCTACCTGTTCGGCGCGGTGGTGGCGCACCCGGTGACGGTGGTCTGAGCCCGCGTCGGCCTGGGCCCACGGTGCTCCGGGCCCACGGCCCACGGTGCTCCGGGCCCACGGTGCTCCGGGCTCGCGTGCCCGGGGCTCAGCCGGTGGACTGGACCTCGTACGGGGCCGGGTAGTGGGTCTCGTACGGGTTCAGCACCAGCCGCACCACGTCCTCCAGCCGCCGCCGGGCGTCCCCGAGGGTGGTGCGGCCGGTCACCCAGGCGGTCAGCTCCCCCTGCCAGGCGTGCGCGACGATGTGCCGCACCAGGTCGCTGGCCGCCGCCGGCACCTCGGCCGTCACCGCCTGCAGGGCCGCGCTGTCGGCCCGGGCCATCCCCTGCAGGGCCTCGCTGGCGAACGGGTCGGTGGAGGCGGCGACGGCCACCCGCAGGCGGGCCAGCTCGGGCTGCCGCTGGTAGGCCCGCATCCCGCCCCGGACGAACCGGACCGCCCGGTCGGTGGCCCCCAGCCCGGCGCGGGGTCCGCGCAGCTCGGCCACCAGGTCGGCCAGCAGCAGGCGGTGCCACTCGGCGATCGCCGCCGCCAGGAGGTGGTCCTTCGAGGAGAAGTAGCGGTACGCCGTCCCCAGGGCGACTCCGGACCGCTCGCAGACCTGCTTCATCTGCAGCCGCTCGACGCCGATCTCGTTCACCAGGGCGAGCGCGGCCGCGATCAGGCTTTCGCGGCGTTCGAGCTGACGCGGAGACATCGCCTCCACCGGCCGTGGTGACAGGTCAACCTTGGTCACCCGCACCATGATACGGGCCGGGGCCGCTCAGGAGTATGACGCCGACCGGCCCCCTTCCGTTCGCTCGGTGGCCACCGTGGTGTCCGGGGGCCCGCGCCGGCTAGGACAGCCTGCGGATCAGGGCTTCCTGGACGGCCGAGGCGACCAGTCGGCCGTCCCGGTCGTAGAACTCGCCGAGCGTCAGGCCCCGGCCGTCCGAGGCGGACGGGCTGCGCTGGGCGAACAGCAGCCATTCGTCGGCCCGGAACGGGCGGTGGAACCACATCGCGTGGTCCAGCGAGGCCAGCAGCAGCCGGGGCGGCTCGGTGCGCTGGAAGAAGTTGGGCTGCTCGTGCAGCCCGGCGGTGGAGGCCAGGGTGAGGTCCGACAGGTAGGTGAGCGCGCAGGCGTGCAGCAGCGGGTCGGCGACCGGGAAGGGGGTGGCGATGCGCACCCAGACGAACTGCTGCGGCATCCCCGGGACGGCCGGGGGCAGGCCCGGGGCGTCCGCCGGGACGAAGCGCAGTTCGAGGTCGCGGAAGCCGTCGGAGTCCCTGACCGCGGTGCGTAGCTCCTCGGGCCAGAGCGAGAAGGCGTCGAGCAGGGTCTCCGGAGCGGGCACCGGCGGCATCCCGCGGTGGCGCTCGCCGCCCGGCTCGGGGCGCTTGAAGGAGGCGGTGAGGCTGAAGATCTCGTTCCGGTCCTGCACCGCGCGGACCCGGCGGGTGGCGTAGGTGACGCCCTCGCGCAGCCGCTCGACCTCGTAGTCGATCGGCCGGGTCGGATTGCCGGGCAGCAGGAAGTAGCTGTGCAGCGAGTGCACCGCGCGCTGTCCGTCGCAGGTGCGTCCGGCGGCGGCGAGGGCCTGGGCGGCGACGTGGCCGCCGAAGGCGCGCATCGGGGCCCCGGCGTGGCAGTGCCCCCGGAACGTGTTCTCGTCCAGCTGCTCGATCTCCAGCAGCTCGGCGAACGGGGTGGCCGGGCGGGGCGCCTGCTCGGCCGGGATCTGCTGTTCGGTCAGGTCGGTCACCGGCCCATAGTGGCAGAAGCCAACCATGTGGTGGTGTGACCTGGGTAACGCTTTCGGTGGATAGAACGTGTTTCATTTCACGGCGGCCCCGACGGGCTGTCAGACCCGTCACCTAGCGTGCTCCGCATGACGCAATCCGCACACGCGTACGCCTATCTGCGTCCGTCGGCCGTCCTGGACGGCGCGGCCGGCCGGAGCCTCGACCTGGCCACCTCCGGCGGCGCCACCCCGCTCGGCGCGTCGGCCCATCCGCGCTTCTTCGCGGGCTTCCTGGCCGATCCGGCGCCGGCCGCGGCCGCGCTGCTCGCGGTCGCGGACGTCGCCGCCGCCCGCTACTACCAGCCGCGGCTGCGCGCCTCGCTCGACCCGGTGGTCACCGCCAACGGGGACCGGCTGCGCTTCGAGTCCTTCTCCGGCTGCTGCGGCGTGTACGCCCGCCTCGATGTGCTCCGGGCCGGGCTGGACGGCGACGAGATCGGCCACGGCACCACCAACGTGGACGTCAACAACCCGCTGCGGGAGGCGCTGACCAGGATCGGCCCGACGGACCCGCTGCACCTCGCGGTCGGGCCGGACGCGCTGGAGGTCACCGGCTCCGACGGCCCGCTGGTCGAGCGGAAGGTGCCGTTGCCGGAGCGCTGGCTGCGCGGCTTCGCCGAGACCCAGGTGGTCGCCGCCGGTTTCGACCAGCGCGGCGAACTGCCCGCCGCCGAGGCCGTGCGCTTCCTGCGCTCGCTGCCGCGCGGCGGACGCAGCACCGTCGGCTGGGTCGTCCCGGCCGGACGGACGCTGCGGCCGACCACCCGGCCGGTGCCCGGCGCGGTCTGCCTGCCCGGGCCCGAGCGGCTGGTCGCGCTCCAGAGGGTGCTGCGGCACGCGCTCGCCCTGCGGGTGTACGGGCCGGTGGCCGGTTCGGCCCCGGCCGCCTCGGCCTGGGAGGTGGCGCTGCCCGGGATGCGGCTCACCCTGACCCTCTCGCCCGACGCCTCGCGCGGCTTCTCCGGCGAGGGCGGGGTGCTCGGCGCGCTCGCCACCGGCACCGCCGAGCGGGACGCCGAACTGGTCGCGGTGCTGCTCGCCTGGGAGCCGCGGATCGAGGTCGCCGAGCTGGCCGAGCAGGCCGGGATCAGCGCGGAGCGGGTCCGGGCCGCGCTCACCCGGCTGGGCACCGCCGGGCAGATCGGCTACGACACCGCCGAGGCCGCCTACTTCCACCGTCAGCTCCCGTACGACACCGGACGTGCCGAGGCGGCCAACCCGCGGCTGCGGGCCGCCCGGGAGCTGGTCGCGGCGGGCGCGGTGCGGTTCGAGGCGGGCGGGGCGACGGCCGTCGTCACGGTGGACGACCACATCCAGCGGGTGCGGACGGACGAGGCGGGGCGGATCGGCTGCACCTGCCGGTGGTGGGCCGAGTACCGGGGCGGTCGCGGGCCATGCAAGCACGTGCTGGCGGTCGGGATGCTGCGGGAATCGACGAACGGGACCGCGGCATGAACACGGTGGAGGCACGGGTGACGGGCAGTGGGGTGACGGAGCCGGTCGCGGAGTCGGTCGGGGCGGCGCCGGCCGTGGCGGAGACGACCGGGGCGGAGCGGCTGCTGACGGCCGTCCGACGCGGTCGGATGCCGTGGATACCGGAGCTGGTGGCCGGCCTGGACCACGCGGAGCGCCGGGCCTGCCTGCCCGCGCTCAAGGCGCTGCGCAAGGAGTTGCGCGACGACTGGTCGCGGGACGGGATCGACGCCAGGGGTGCGTTGATGCTGGCCGGGGCCGGCTGCCACACCGGCCCGGCCGGCGCCGCCGCCTGGCTCGGTGGCCGGGACTTCACCGCCCGCGACTGGGCCAACCACCCGGCGATGGCCCGCCTCGTCGAGGCGCAGCCGGTGGAGTGGCAGACCGAGGTGGCCACCCGCCTCGCCGCCCGGCCGGCGCCGCGCTGGGGGTGGTCGCTCTACCCGCTCGTCGAGTCCATCGTCCGGCGCACCGGCTGCGAGGTGCCGCGGAGCGAGGCCTTCGTCCGCGGGTGGGTGAACCAGCGGCTCCAGGGCTCCGGCCCGCGTCCGACGCTCGTCGAGCAGCTGCGCGCCGACCCGTTCACCGCCGTGCTGCTGCCCGTGGTCTTCGAACTCGCTGACATCGGCGGCCAGTTGACCTGGCGGCGCAGCCCCCGCCCCGGGGACGGCTGGTCGGAGGCGATTGCCGAGCTGACTGCGGCCGGCGTCGTGGACCGGGCCGAGCTGACCGACCGCTGCCTGGCCCGGCTGCTGCGCGGCGGCAAGCCGGCCGACCAGCGGGCCTTCCTGGAGGTGCTGCGGGCGCTCGACCCGACGCCCGAGCAGTACGCGGCCCGGGTGCGGGACCTGCTGGCGCTGCTGGACGGCCTGTCGGTGGTCGCCGCCCACGCCCAGGGGGTGCTGGCGGCGTTGGACGAGGCGCGGCTGGTCGAGCCCGAGGTGCTCGTCGAGGCCTCCGCCGTGGTGCTGTTCCGGACCGAGAAGAAGCTGGTCCGGGCCCAGCTCGGGTGGCTGGAGAAGGCCGCCCGGCGCGCGCCCGGGCGCTCCGGCCCGGTGGTGCTCGCGGCGGCCGAAGCCTTCGGGCACGCGGACGCCGCCGTCCAGGAACGGGCGCTGAACGTGGTGGCCCGTCACCTCAGGGCGGCGGGGGAGGCGGTGCTGCCCGGGCTTCGCTTCGCCGCCGAGGCGCTGAACCCCGTCCACCACCGGCGCGCCGGCGAGCTGTTCGGCGCGTCGGTAGGCGGTGAGGGCGAAGCGGCGGACACCGGCTGGGGCGAGATCCTGCCGCCGGTTCCCGAGCCGCGCCCGGTCGGGGAGCCGATCGGCTCGGCGGCCGAGCTGGCGGAGGAACTGTCCGCCCTGCTGGGCGGCCGGGAGTCCGGGGTCGTGGTCTTCGAACGGGTGCTGGACGGACTGGTCCGGCAGGCCCACCTGGACCGGGCGGCGCTGATCGAGGCGCTGGAGCCCGTCCGCCAGGCGTACCCGTGGAACGGCGGCAGCCGCTGGGGGGACTGCACGCCCCGCGAGGTGCTCCACGTGGTGGCGGCGGTGGCGGGAGAGATGCCGCCGCGTCGGCTCTGGGACTACCTCAGCGGGCAGGGCCGCTCCCCGCTGCGCGGTGGGCAGACCACCGTGCACGGCGCTGTCCTCGCCGCGCGGCTGGAGGAGGCCGCCTGGCAGATCACGGCGGACCGGCCGCCGTACCTGCTCGCCACCCCGACCGACGCCACCGGCGCGATCGCGGCGGGGGCGCTGGTCGAGCGCCTCGCCGGGTACGAGGCGGCGGGCGTCACCCCGGGCCGGGCCGACCTGTCCGCGGCCCTGCTGCGGGTCGGGCCCGGCACGGACCCGGAGGCGCTGGAGGCCGCTGAGGCGCTGACCTCGCCGGCCGGGCGGTGGCTGGCGCACTGGCTGCGCACCGGCGGGCTGCCCGCGCAGCCGTCCGAGCGGGTGGTGTTCGCGCCCGGGCGGGGCTCGAAGCGCGGGCATGTCTACATGGACCGGTGGTGGGAGGACGTCCAGCGGACCGCAGTTGCTCAGCCGGGCATCGGCGCCGGGCCGAAGGGGCCGGACGGCGAGCGGCTCGCGGCCGAGTTCCGCACGCTGCTGGACGGCACCGAGCCCAGCGTGTCCCGGGCGCGGAAGGCCTACGACCTCGCCTGGGTGGCGGTCCCGCACTGGATCGCGATGCTGCCCTGGCACCGCGAGGAGCTGGCCGCCCGCTGGCTCGACCACTTCGCGATGGGCGCCGACCGGGACGAGCGCGGGGCGGGGCGGATCCTGCCGCTG
Organism: Kitasatospora sp. NPDC058190; assembly: GCF_042883685.1. Classification (NCBI taxonomy): domain Bacteria; kingdom Bacillati; phylum Actinomycetota; class Actinomycetes; order Kitasatosporales; family Streptomycetaceae; genus Kitasatospora; species Kitasatospora sp. NPDC058190. The sequence goes on along the minus strand of NZ_JBHVVI010000006.1, from coordinate 151,957 downwards.
CTGGCCGAGTCCGGCGGCCCGGCCGGGCTGGCGGTGCACCTGGTGCTGGCGTACGGCCTGGGCGCCCGGCACGCCGAGGACCGGACCGGGGCCGTCGACGCGCTGCTGGTGCTCGCCGCGCGCGGGGACCTGGACGGCGAGCTGCTCGGGCGGGAGCTGGGCGAGCTGGTGGCGCGCGGCACGGTCAAGCCGAACCGACTGATGGCGGCGCTCGGCCCGGCGGCGGAGACCGGCGCGCACCGAACGGTGTGGTCGGTGCTCCGGGCGGCGCTGCCGGGCCTGCTGGGTACGGCGGAGCCGTCCGGACGGGGGCTGGGTGACCTGCTCGCCCTGGCCACCGAGTGTGCTCGGCGCACCCGGGCGCGGGGGCCGGTGGCCGAGGTGACGGCGGCGGCGGAGGCCGGCGGGTCGGGGCGGGTGGCGAAGGAGGCCCGGGGGCTGCGGGATGTGCTCGCCGGGTGATGGGCGACGGGTAAGGGGTGACAGACGACGGGTGGCCTGCGACGGCTGACAGCTGTCAGCGAACAGATTTCAGATGACAGAGTTTGAAATCTGTCTGCTGAAACCTGTTGCCGGTTCGCGCATCTCTGTCCGTGCTTCTGTCCGTGCCCCTGTCCGCCCGGCCGTCTGCGCTTCGGCGGTGACCAGTGGCTCGGTGCCACGCGGGGCCGCCGCCACCGCGCGCCACCAGAGCCGCAGCGCCGGCGGGTCGGCGGGTTCGAAGGGCTTGCCGGGGCGGGGCACCACGAGGTGGGCGCCGAGGGTCTGGGCGGCGGTGACGACGCGCTCGGCGGGTTCCTCCCACGGGTGGGTCGCCAGATTGAAGGTGCACCAGTGGATCGGCAGCAGCAGCTCGCCGCCCAGGTCCAGGTGCGCCCGGACGCCCTCCTCGGGGGTCATGTGCACCTCGGGCCAGAACTCGCTGTACGCGCCGACCTGCATCATCGTCGCGTCGAACGGTCCGAGCCGGCGCCCGATCTCCGCGAAGCCCGGGAAGTAACCGGTGTCCCCGCTGTGGAAGATCCGGTGCCCGCCGCCCGCGACCACCCAGGACGCCCACAGGAACAGCGTGCTGGTGCGCGGCCCGCGGCTGCAGTAGTGCCGGGCCGGCGTGGCGGTCAGGGTCAGCCCGGCGACCTCGGCCGACTCCCACCAGTCCAGCTCGACGATCCGCGCCGCCGGCACCCCCCAGTGCTCCAGGTGCGCCCCGACCCCCAGCGGTACGGCGAACGCCGCGCCGCTGCCGATCAGGGCCCGCACGGTGGCCATGTCGAGGTGGTCGTAGTGGTCGTGCGAGACCACCACCACGTCCACCGGCCCGAGTTCGGACAGCGGCAGCGGCACCGGGTGCATCCGCCTGGGCCCGGTCCAGGCGAACGGGGAGCAGCGCTCGCCCCAGACCGGGTCGATCAGGACGCGCCGCCCGCTGATCTCGGCGAGCACCGTGGCGTGCCCGAGCCAGGTGAGCCGCAGCCCGGACTCCGGTGGCGTGGCCAGGTCGACCGGCAGCAGCCGGTGCACCGGCACGGCGGCGGTCGGCGACCGGCGGGTCTTGTCCCCGGTCAGCTGGGCGCGAGCGATCTCCAGCGGGCTCCGCTCGTACACCAGGCGGCGGGTCGGCACCGGGTTGCGGAAGGCTCCGTCGACGAACTGGGGCGAGCGGCGGATCCGCGCCAGCCGCTCGCCCCGGGGCTCGGCCCCGAAGGCGCCGGTCCGGACCCGGTGCCAGGCCGCGCGGGAGAGTCCGGCCAGCCCCGGGACGGCGCGGTCGGCGGATGGCGGGACGAGCTGTGAAGTCAGACCGGCGAGGCGGGAGAACCACGGGACGGGGCGGGGCACGGCTCCTCCAGGGACGGTCACGGCTACCGGGCATGCCGGGGCGCGCACCCAAGGGGCAGATGAGGCCACTGCGGTACGACAACCATCTCGTCGGAGACTACGCGCCGTGCGCCCTCCGGACCTGGTGGAGGGTCCCGCACGGTCCAATCGGCGTACTCGACGCGGGTCGCGGTACCGCGCCGGCGCTACGCGTAGAAGCGGGTGATCGCCTCCGCGACGCAGTGCGGCTTGGCGCTCCGCTCACTCGTGATGGTGAACCGGACCACCGCCTGGACCCCGCCCGGCACCTCGGTGGCCGAGATCAGCTCGGCGGTGGCCCGGATCGCCGTACCCACCGGCACCGGGGCCGGGAAGCGCACCTTGTCCGAGCCGTAGTTCAGTGCCATCCGCACGCCCTCGACGCCGTAGCACTCCTTGGCCAGCACCGGGATCATCGACTGGGTCAGGTAGCCGTGCGCGATGGTCGAGCCGAACTGGCTCTCCTTCGCCCGCTCCGGGTCCACGTGGATCCACTGGTGGTCCCCGGTCGCCTCGGCGAACAGGTCGATCTGCCGCTGGTCGATGGTGTGCCACTCGCTGGTGCCCAGTTCGGTGCCGACGGCGGCGGTCAGTTCGGCGAGGGAGGCGAAGGTCGTCACGGTGCGCTCCTGGAGGGGGACGGGCCCGGCAAGGGGTCAGGACGCCGGAAGCGTATGCCTACCCACCGGTTCCTGTCAGGAGCCGAGGGCGAGAGGACCGACGACGGGGCACTGGCACGAGCGCACCGACGACGAGAGGACCTGCGACGAGCGCACCGACGACGAGAGGACCTGCGACGAGTTCACCGACGAGAGAGGAAGGAGAAGAGGGCTCAGGGCCGCAGCACCGTGCGCCCCAGCGGGCGCGGCCCCCGCGAGCCCTGCCCGGTCGGGAACAGTCGCCGCCCGCTGACCAGCTCCGGCACCAACGCGATGAACAGCGGCTCCGGGTCCCCCACCCACGGCCGCAGCCCGGAGCGCAGCACCCGCCGCACCTGCTCCGGGTCGCTCACCGCGTCGGCCCGCCCGTGCACCAGCACGCTCCATCCGGTGCGGGTGACCGGGTCCAGCAGGTCCGCCTGGAAGGCCACCACCGTGCCGTCAACCCCGCGCGCGGTGGCACTTCCCCGGCGCACGGCGAGCACCAGCCGCCCGTCCAGGACCTCGAAGGAGACCGGCAGGACGGCCGGCAGCGCGTGCTCGGTGTACACCACGCGCCCGACGGGCACGGTGCTGAGCAGCCGCAGGCTCTCGGCCTCGCTCAGGGTCTCCACACGGTCCTCACGCTCCATGCGTCCGATCGTCCTCCGGTCGGTACGCGCGTCGATAGGGCCCATGGTCCCTGAGCGGACGGGCCGGGAGCCCCCTCGGCGGCCGCCCGGAGCGGTAGCCTGCCCGGCGGGTGGAGGAATGGTGGAGGAGGGGGGCGGACGGATGGCCGGCGGGGTCGATCTGGTGGTGATCGGGGCGGACGGCGGGCCGGACCGGGCGTACGGCGGTTCGGCGCGCGCGTCGGAGGGGGCCCGGCTGCTGGCCGAGGTGCTGCCCGGGATGTGCTTCGACACCGGCGCGGCCGGCTGCCGGGTGGTCGGTACGGCGCCGGACGCGGACGCCAACGCGATGCTCACCGCCGTCCGGGACGCGGCCCAGCAGCCGGGCCGCTGGCTGGTGGTCTGCCTGGTCGGCCAGCTGGTCGCCGACCCGCGCGGGCGCCGGCTCGCCCTGGTCACCGGCGGCAGCACCGCCGCCAACGCCTACCGGCGCGGCCTGGCCTGGGACTGGGTGGTCAGCGCGATGGTGCACGGTGACCACGAGGAGGCGCTGCTGCTGGTCGACGCGGTGGCCGACCGGGACACCTGGGCGGCGCTGGAGCGCGGCGGCGAGGACAGCGCGGGTGAACTGCTCAGCTACTCCCGGGTCCCGCTGTGGGGCCGGATCGGCCGCTACAGCCCGGGCAGACGCGGCCGGGACGCCGTACTGCCGGGCGGCGAGGGCTCGTTCAGCCGGGCGCTCACCACCGTCCTGCGCCACGGCGTCCCGGGTGCCCCCGCGGCCGTCGCCCCGCTGGACCTCCAGCCCGCCGTCGCCGGGTTGCTGGACGGGGGAGGGTCGGCCGGTAGTTCGGGTGCGCCGGTCGCGCGCCTGCTCGTTCCGCCGCACGGTGGACGCCTGTTGATGCGCAATCGGGCCGCGGTTCGGGGCGCATTGGCCGGATTGTCGCTTTCCGAAGAACTGTTGGCCGTTCTGTGGCGGGAAAGTGCCCCGACGGAACCGCCTTCCGCGTAAGGTCAGGGGGCCTGAGGTGTTGCCGTGATGGGGTGGGTTGGCGAAGAATCGATCCCCAGCGGAAACACCCGTGGGACGGCGGAATTCTCCTGGCGGCCGTGGATCACGGATCGGCTCGGTCGCGACGAGGTGGGCGATGCGGCAGCGCGGAAATGTGTTGCGCCCTGGGGCGGTTGTGGTCGGTGGGGCGGTTCTGGTGTTGCTGCTCGGTGCTTGTGCGAGCGGTGGTGCCGACGGTTCCGTCGATCGTCTCGGGTCGCCTGCGGCCACTGTTGCGGGAGTGAATCCGTTAACTCCTTCGGGTGGTTCGGTAAACGCCTCGATCGCGCCGACCGACGGCCCGGAAGGGGCCCGGGGACGACTGGCCTTGAGGACGTATCAGGACTGGTGGCAGGCTCAGGCCGAGGCCTTCGGGCGTACGGATTCGGACGGTTCCGCGCTTGAGGCGTACTCCTCCGGGCGGGCCCTGTCCGACACCCTGGTCGGCCTCCGTCAACTCCACGACGCCAAACTGGTGATGACCGGAACGCCGCGGAATTCGGCCGTGGTGAAGACCATCGACCTGAAAGTCGATCCGCAGACCGCCGTGATCGAGGACTGCGTCGACCTCTCGGACTGGCACCGCGTCGATGCCGTCACCCGTACCGCAAAGGAACCGGCCGACCGGTTGAACCGCTATGTCGCGACCGCTTCCCTGCGATGGTTCCAAGCGCACTGGCTGATCTACGACTTCAAGCGGGAGGTGGACCGAACATGCTGAACTCGCGGAAACCGGCCCGGCGATTCGCGGTCGTCGCATCGTTGTCCGCCGGGCTGTTGTTGTCCTCGGCGGTAACGGCGACGGCGGACGAACCACCGGACGCCGGAGCCGAACAATGTGCCCCGAGCGTGATCTGCTCGCACGCGGGCAGCGGAGGAAGTACGTCGACTCCCCGCCCCTCGCAGGGCGGTGGCGGCGACAGTGGGAACAGCGGCCCGCAGCTGTGCAGCTACCACGACGTCCAGTGGGCCTGCTACGACCCGGAGCGCGGCTACTTCAACAGCGACGTCGGTTGCTACTTCCGCCCCCTGGACAAGCAGCCGGCCGAGGGCGATCAGGCCTGGGAGGGGCACAAGCCGTCGGAGGGCACGGTCTACTCCAAGGTCTGCCCGCAGAACGGCGGCGGGCAGGACGGTCTGCAGACCGCGTTCGTGAGCAACGAGCCGGGCGCGACCCCGGTGATCGACCTGACCGTGCAGGCGAAGCTGCTCGCCGACCGGATGGCCTTCCCGGCGCCGAAGGCGAGCGTCGCTCCCAAGGACACCGCCGTGGTGAAGGCGCCGGTCTGGCTCTGGGCCGAGGGCATGGTGGCACCCGAGCCGAGTTCGCTCGCGGTTCCGGGTGCCGCGGTCACCGTCACCGCGCAACTGAACGGCATGACCTGGGACTTCGGCCAGGGGATGGTGCTGGACTGCGCTACGGCCGGGACGCCGTACGACCCCAAGTACGGGGACGCGAAATCCCCCGACTGCGGCTACGAGTTCGCGGTCGGCTCGGGCACCCGGCAGGGGGGTGTCTTCACCGGCACGGTGACGGCGCACTGGCGGGCCCATGTGGTGATCACCGGGCCGAACGCGAAGACCTTCGACATCGACATGCCGCGCGGATCGGACTTCGCGCTCAAGGTCGCCGAGGTGCAGGTCCTCAACTGACCGCGCCACGGCGGCCGTTCGGCCACTGATCAGTCAGACAGCGAACGAGGGAAGGGCGGAACCCGGTGGAGAACCGTACATTCGCGACGCCGGGATCCGGCACGACCGCAGGTGCCGCGGTGTCCGTGGCGGTGTCGGAACAGCCGGGCCAGGAGCAGCAGGGCCGCGGCGCGGGCCGCGGCCGGGGGCGGGCGGTGCCGCACGCGCCCGGGCGGACCATGCGGGCCCGGCGGCGGCGCCCGGCGGTGCTGGCGATGGCGGTCGCGCTGATCGCGGCCGGCGGGCTGGGCGGCGCCGCCCTCTACAACAGCACCGGGCAGCGGGTCGCGGTGCTGGCGCTGGCCCGGGACGTGCCCTGGGGGCAGGTGATCACCGAGGACGACCTGGTGGTGGCCCGGATCGCGGGCGATCCGGCGCTGCGGCCGGTGTCCGCCCAGGACCGGGGCAAGGCGGTCGGCATGCGGGCCGCCACCGACCTCAAGCGCGGGGCCATGCTGACCGGTTCCGATCTGGCGCAGGGACTGTCGGTGCAGCCGGGGCAGATCGTGGTCGGGGTGTCGGCCAAGCGCAGCCAGCTGCCCGCCAGTCGGCTCCAGCCCGGGGTGCAGATCGTCGTGGTCAACACCCCCGACAACGGCCGGGCCGACTCGCTGCCCGCGACGGTCATCACGGTCGGCCGGGTGGACACCGACGGCAGCCAGGTGATCGATGTGGCGGTCGGCTCGGCGGACGGGCCGCGGCTCGCGCAGTGGGTGGCCGGCGGGCGGATCCAGGTGCTGCTGGCGCCGCGCGCCGTCCCGAGCGGCACCGGGGCTGCGGCGGCCCCCTCGGGCGCTCCGTCGGGCGCTCCGTCGGCGGCCCCCACCGGCGCACCCTCCTCCGGCGCGGCCACCGCACCCGCGACCCCGGCCGGAACGGGTGCCCCGGCCGGAACGGGCGGCGCCTGATGGCGGTGATCGCGGTGGTCGGCGGTCCGGGCGCGCCCGGCGCGACCACGACCGCCCTGGCGCTGCTGCTGGCCTGGCCGCTGCCGCCCGGTCGGCGGATCCTGCTGGTCGAGGCCGACCCGGACGGCGGCGCGGTGCTCGCGGGCGCCCTGGAGGGCCGGGTCGAGGCGGTGTACGGGCTGCGCAACCTCGCCGTCGCCGACCGCCGCGGGCTGCTCGCCCAGACCATCTGGGAGCAGCTGATCGACCTCTCGCCCGAGGGCGACGCCGAGCGGCTGCTGCTGCCCGGCCTGACCGACCCGGCCCAGGCGCCCGGCCTCGCCTACACCTGGGAGCCGCTCGCCGAACTGCTGCACGGCATCGAGCAGCAGGGCTACGACGTCATCGTGGACCTCGGCCGCTCCGGCGCCACCGGGACGAGCGCGGTGCTGGCCCGCCGCGCGGACGTGGTGGCGGTGACGGTCCGCACCACGCTGCGCGGGCTGAGCGCGTCCCGCCCCCGGCTCGCCGCCCTCGCCGAGGACCTGGCCGCCGGCGGGACCGGGGCGGACGCGCTCGGGCTGCTGCTGGTCGCCGAGGGGCCGTACCCGGGGGCGGAGGTGTCCCGCGAGCTCGGGCTGCCGGTGCTCGGGGTGCTGCCGCACGCCGCCCGTACCGCGCGGGTGCTCTCCGACGGCGGGGACACCACCGACCGGCGGTTCATCCGCTCGGAGCTGATGCGCACGGCCCGTTCGGCCGCCGACGAGGTGCAGCTGCTGATCCGCCGGCGGCGGCAGCGGCTCGCGCCGACGGCCGCGCCGACGCCCACGCCCGCCCAGCTCGCGGCGCCGAACCCGGCCGCGCCGAGCCCGGCCGCCGTACCGGTGCCCGCCCCGGGGCCGGTTCCGGGGCCCGTGGTGGCGTCGGTGCCGCCGATGTCGCCGATGTCTCCGACGGCTCCGGTGTCCGCCCCGCCTTCGTACGGGCAGCAACCGTACGGACAGCAGCCGTACGGCCAGACGCCGTACCGGGAGTCGGCCTACGCGGAGTCGGCCTACGGGCCGGGAGAGGGGGAGCAGCCCTCGTACACCCCGCCGGTGATCACCACCGGCCCGGTCGCGCCGCTGGCCGGGCTGGCGCCGCAGCCGGCCGCGCCGGCGCCGTTCCCGGCGCACGTCCAGTCTCCGCGACCGGCCGAGGAGGACGAGCAGTACCCGCTCCAGCAACCCATGGTGAATGACCGCCAGACAGACGCGCGCCCGTATCCGCACACCCCCGGGGAGGTGCTCCGTGCGCGGTAGTCCCCTGCACCAGCGCCCGACGGCCGACCCGGCCGCTCTGCCCTGGTCGACGCCCACGCCCACGCCCACACCCACGCCCGCGCCTACACCCACGCCTACGCCTACGCCCGCGTCCGTGCCGGCCGCCGCGCCGCCGCAGCCCGCGCAGGCGTACCAGCCCGGCCCGGTCGCGCCCCAACCCGCCGCCCCGGCCCCCGGAGGCGGCGCCGGGCCCACCGCCGTACCCTCCCAGCTGCCCTCGCTGGACCTGCGCGGCGCCGCCACCCGGCCGGCCGTCGACCCGCAGGTCGCGCGCGAGCTCAAGCGCCAGGTCGCGGCCGAACTGCACCAGCAGCTCTCCCGGTTGACCGCCGGCTCCGGCGCCGAGCCGGACCGCGCCACCCGCCGTCAGCGCGGCCGCGCGCTGATCGAGGAGGCGGTCGCCCGCTGGTCCGACGCCTACGCGCAGACCCACGGCATCCCGCCCACCCGGGAGCAGGACCGCGCCCTCGCCGAGGCCGTCTTCGACCTGCTGTTCCGGGCCGGTCGGCTCCAGCCCTACCTGGACGACCCGGAGATCGAGAACATCCTGATCAACGGCTGCGACGACGTCTGGGTCTCCAAGGTGCACCAACCCCTGCGCCAGGTCCCGCCGGTGGCCGACAGCGACGCCGAACTCGTCGAGCTGCTCCAGGATCTGGCCCGCCAGCACGGCGGCGGCGAGCGCAGCCTGTCCACTGCCAGCCCGACCCTCGCGCTGCGTCTGGAGGGCGGTATGCGTCTGCAGGCGCTCACCGAGGTGACGCCCCGCCCGTACGTGGCGGTCCGACGCCACCGGGTGGCCTCGGCGACGCTGCCGGAGATGGTCGAACTGGGCACCCTGGACAGCACCTTGGCCGCCTTCCTGGCCGCCGCGATCCGGGCCCGGAAGAACGTGATGATCACCGGCACCCAGGGCGTCGGCAAGACCAGCCTGCTGCGCGCGATGGCCGCCGAGATCCCGCCGGACGAGCGGATCGGCACCCTGGAGTCGGAGTTCGAGCTCTGGCTGCACACCCTCGGCCACCTGCGCCAGGTCGTCCCGATGGAGTCCCGCGAGGGCAACGGCGAACGCGTCGATGGCCGCCTGGCGGGTGAGTTGACGATCGGCGACCTCATCCCCGCCGCGCTGCGGATGACCCTCTCCCGGATCATCGTCGGCGAGGTCCGCTCCGGCGAGGTCGTCCCGATGCTGCGGGTCATGACCAACGGCGAGGGCGGCTCGATGTGCACCCTGCACGCCCGCGGCCCGCACATGGTGGTCGACCGCATCGCCGAACTCTGCCTGGAGTACGGCTCGCACATGACCGACGCCCTCGCCTATCGGCTCACCGCCAACGCCCTGGACCTCATCGTGCACGTCACCATGGTCGACGAGACCGCCGTCGGCGGCCGCCGGCACCGCTTCGTCTCCCACGTCCTGGAGGTCACCGGCCTCGGCGAGAGCGGCCGGCCCGCGCTGAACACCGTCTTCGGCCCCCGGCCGGACCTCGGCGAGCCGCGCGCCGTCCCGCACACCCCACCGCAGTGCCTGGACGACCTGCGCCGGGCCGGCTTCGACGCCTCGCTGCTCGGCTCCCGGTACGGGAGTTGGGCCACCCCGCTACAGCTGCGGATCGGCGGTGGCGCGCGGTGATGCTGCTGTTCGCCCTGTGCGGGCTGGCGGTCGCGGGCGGCCTGGTCGCCCTGGTGGCCTGGGCCTGCGGCAGCGAGCCGGCCGACGAGGACGAACCGGACCGCCCGGGCAACCCGCTGGCCGGCCGGGCGCACGTCTTCTGGTACGGCGCCCCCGGCGCGGCCTCGCTGCGGATGGTGCGGCTGCGCCGGATCCAACTGCCGCTGGCGCTCGTCGGCGCCCCGCTGGCCTGGCTGTTCACCCGCATCCCGCTGACCGCGCTGCTGGTGCCGCTGGCCGTCTTCGGCCTGCCGTGGTTGTTCGACACCACCCGGCCGGACACCCACCGGATCGAACGCCTGGAAGCGCTGTCCGAGTGGACCCAGCGGATCGCCGACGTGCTGCTGCTCGGCGTCGGCCTCAACCAGGCCATCGTCACCAGCCGCCGCACCGCCCCAGCGGCCCTGGAGGACGAGATCGGCGAGCTGGCCGCCCGGCTGCAGGCCCGCTGGCGGCCCGAGGAGGCACTGCGGGCCTTCGCCGACAGCCTGGCCGACGCCACCGCCGACAAGGTACTCGCCGCCCTCGTGCTGCGCGCCGGGGACAGCGGCCCGGGCCTGGCCCGGACGCTCTCCGACATGGCCGACTCGGTGCGCGAGGAGGTCCGCCAGCGCCGCACCATCGAGGCCGACCGGGCCAAGCACCGCACCACCATCCGCTGGCTGGTCGGCATCATCGTGCTGGTCGTCACGGTCGGCTCCTTCAACACCGAGTACACCCGCCCGTACGGGACCTTCCTCGGGCAGATCGTGCTCGCCGTGGTCGCCGCCCTGTTCGTCGCGATCATCGCCTGGATGCGGGCGCTGGCCTCGCACCCGCCGGTGCCCCGGCTGCTCACGCCGGACCGGCGCAGCAAGGGCGGGCGCGGCAAGGACGAGCCCGGCCAGGAGCCCGCCGAGCAGCTCGGGGAGGTCCGGTGATCTCCCCCTGGTCCGTGCTGGCCGGCGCCGCCGCGGCCGGCGGCATCGCCCTGCTGATCGCCGAACTGCGGCCCGCGCCACCGGACCTGCGTCAGGCGCTGGACCGGCTGCACCGCGCCCCGGCCGACCGGCCGCAGGACCCGGACGAGCGGGTGCCCTGGTACGACCGGATCGGCGAGCGCTCGCTCACCCTGCGCGGGGTCTCGGTCCCTCGCCGCGAACTCGCCCTGATCGGCCGCACCCCGGCCCGGTTCATGGTGCACAAGCTGTTGTTCGCCGCGCTCGGGCTGATGCTGCCCGCCTACCTGGGCGCCATGGCCGCGCTGATGGACGTCGGCCTGCCCTTCGCCCTGCCGCTGGTCGCCGGACCGCTGCTGGCCGGGCTGCTCTTCTTCGTCCCGGACGCGATCGTGCGCGGCGAGGCCAAGGAGGCGCGCACCGAGTACCTGCACGGCATCGCCGCCTACCTGGAACTCGTCGCCCTGGAGCGGGCCGCCGACTGCGGCCCCGCCGAGGCACTGCGCCGGGCCGCCTCGGTCGGACAGGGCGCGGTGTTCCGGCGGATCCGCGACGCGCTGGAGCGCGCCGCCACCGACCGCCTCCCGCCCTGGGCCGGACTCGACGCGCTGGCCGGGGAGTTGGGACTCAGCCCGCTCCAGGACGTGGCCGACATCATGCGGCTGTCCGGCACCGACGGCGCGGCCGTGTACGACACCCTGCGGGCCCGGGCCAAGGGCCTGCGCGGCGAGCTGCTGGCCGAGGACCTCGCCCGCGCCAACGCCGACAGTGAACGGATGGTCGCGCCCGGGGCTGCCCTGACCCTGCTGATGACCGTCCTGATCGTCTTTCCCGCGCTCCACCAGATGCTCAACTGACGCCCGTCCCAGAGCAGCTGACACCACACCACACCCTGGGAGACCCCCGATGTCCGTACGACTCGCTCAGCTGGCCGGCCGGGTGCTGCGGCCCGTCCTGCTGCCCGTGCAGTTCGCCCTGCTGCTGTTCACGCTCAGACTGGGCCGGCTGCGCGCCGCCCGCGCGCGCGGCGACCGGGGCGCCATCAGCATCGAACTCGCCCTCGCCATCATCGCGTTGGTGTTCGTCGCGGGCGCCGTCGCGACCGCGCTGTACCTGCTGAAGGACAAGGTGGTCACCAAGGTCGAGCAGGATCCGAACATGCCCGGCGGCGCCGGCGGCGCGGGCGGCGCCTCCAAGTGATCCGAATGCCTCGCCGCCGCGGCGACCGGGGGTCGATGAGCGTCAGTCTCGCCATCGTCTTCCCGGTCGTCCTGCTGCTCGTCCTGCTCGTCGTCCAGGCCTCGCTGTGGTGGTACGACCGCCAGGTCGCGCTCAGCGCCGCCCGCGAGGGCGTGGACGCCGGGCGGGTACAGGGGAACGCGACGGACGAGGCGAAGGACGAGGCCGCCCGGCGGCAGGCCCGGGACTTCCTGGACCGGCAGGGCGTCCACGGGTACCAGGTGGTCACGGACGGCAGCACGTCCGAGCGGATCAAGGTCACCGTGGAGCTGACGCCCCCGCTGTTGATACCCGGGCTCACGGGGCCCAGCATCCGGCAGTACGCCGAGGCGCCGCGTGAGCGCTTCGTCCCGCCGGTGGTGGCGAAGTGAGCACTCGTGCCGTGGCGGCGCGCGGCGGCGCCGGGCGGCGGGGGCCGCGGTGGCGCCCGCGACGGCGGGACCGGGGCGGGATCGCGATCGAGGCGGCGATCGTGGTGCCGGGCGTGGTCGCACTGGTCCTGCTGGCGATCGCCGCCGGCCGGGTGCAGACCGCGGCCGGCACGGTCGAGGCCGCCGCCCGTGCCGGGGCCCGGACGGCCTCGCTGCAGCGCAGCGTCGCCGGGATGGACAAGCCGGCCAGGGACTCCGCCCTCGAAACGCTGCGCCAGCAGGGCGTCTCCTGCCGGAACAGCGACGTCCAGCTGGACCAGGGCGAGTTGCAGCTGGCGGACGGCCCGGTCGCCACCGTCAAGGTCACCGTGGTCTGCGACGTCGAACTCGCCGACCTGCTCGGCGGACCCTCCGGCGTGCCCGTGACGAAGCACCTCGTCGGGGAGTTCACCTCCGTGGTGGACCGCTACCGCGGCACATGACGGCGGCGCGGGCCGTGACGGGCGGTCGGGGGATTGGGGACGGCCCGTGCGGGGGAGACGCAAGCGGAGAGCGCTCGGGGGATGACGCAACGGAACCGAGTGGCGCCCGGCGGGGGCCGGTGGGGAGACATCGTGCGGATCGGGGGGAGGGGGTGCCAGTGCTGAGCGGCCTGCGGCGTCGACGGCTTCACCGGGTCTACCGGGATCGCCGGGTTCATCGCGATCGCCGGGTTCCCCCGGGCCTTCGCCGGTCCGACCGGGGCGCGGTCGCCCTCTTCGTGGCGATCTGCGCGGCCTACCTGGTGCTCGTCATCGCCCTGGTGATCGACGCCGGCGGCCGACTGCGGGTCGCCGAGCGCACCGACGCGTACGCCCAGGAGGCCGCGCGGGTCGGAGGCCAGCAGCTCGACCAGGCGGCCGTGCTGCAGGGCAAGGGCTTCAAGGTCCGGCAGGACTACGTCAAGCAGGCCGCCGACGCCTACCTCGGGCTGTACGGGCTGCACGCCGACGGCGTCGAGTTCTCCGGTGACGGCAGGGTCGTCACCGTCACCGTGCGGGCCGACTACCGGCCGGTCCTGCTGGGCGCCCTCGGGCAGCGGAAGGTAACGGGCAAGGGCAGTGCGACCCTCGTCCACGGAGTCGAGAAAGCGGAGACCGACTGATGGCCGCGCCACGTGCCAAGGACCAGGCCCGAACCACCCCGGCCCGTACCGGCCGGACCGGGACCGGGCCGGGGAACGACCGGGATCGAACCGCGAGGGGTCGGAGTCGAAGCGCGCACCGGGCCGGACGCGGCCGCGGCGGCGCGCTGATCACCGCACTCGCCGCGCTGGTCACCCTGCTCGCCCTGCTGTTCGGCGTCCCCGCGCTACTGCTGTACGGCACCCACGCGGTCGCCTCGATGGGCGAGGTCGCCCCGGGCGGTGTGGGCGAGGCGCTCACCAGTCCGGACGACGGGCGGCTGTTCCTCTGGCTGCTGGTGGTGGTCGGGTGGCTGGCCTGGGCGTGCTTCGCGCTCTCCGTCCTGCTGGAGATCCCGGCCCAGCTGCGCGGCCGGATCGCCCGGCGGATCCCGGCCTTCGGCTGGAGCCAGCGGCTCGCCGCCGGCCTGGTCGGCTCGGTGCTCGCGCTGCTGCCGGTGGCCGGTTCGGCCTTCGCCGCGGTGCCGGAGCTGGCCCACCACCCAGTGGCCCAGGCACAGTTGACCCCCGGCGTGCAGCGGGCCGCGCTGCCCGCCGCCCAGTCCGCGCCCGCGCTGAGCCCGGCGGCCGAGCAGCACCCCACGTACACCGTCCGGGACAGCCGGCCGGCGGACAGCCTGTGGTCCATCGCGGAGCGCCAACTGGGCTCCGGCGAGCGGTGGGTGGAGATCGCCAAGCTCAACGACGGCCGGGTGATGGACGATTCGGGCGTCCGCTTCGACGCGGACCGGCCGATCCAGCCCGGCTGGGAGCTGCTGATGCCGACGGACGCCAAGGCGGACGAGGCGAAGGCGCCCGCGCAGGCCCCGGCTCAGGCCCCCGCTCCGGCTGCCGGTCAGACGCAGGCCCCGGCTTCCGCGCAGTCGCCGCAGGCCGGGACGGAGCCGGGCGCGGCCGGGCAGAAGACCGTGACCGTCCAGGCCGGGGACAGCCTGTCGGCCATCGCCCAGCGGGAGTTGGGGGACGGTAATGCCTGGTCGAAGCTCTTCGAGGCCAACAAGGGGGTGCAGGCGCCGGACGGGGAACGGCTGACCGACCCGGACGTACTGGAGCCCGGGACGGTGCTCACGGTGCCGGGGGCGGCCGCCCGGACGCCCGCTCCGGCGCCCGCTCCCGAGCAGACGCCGGCGCCGGAGCAGACGCCCGCGCCCGCCCCGACGCAGGCCGCCCCGACGCCGGCCGCGCCCACGCCGGGCGCGTCGCAGTCGGCCCCGGCCGCCCAGAGGCCGGCGCCCGCCCACACACCCGCCCCCACCCACACGCCCGCCCCCGCCGCGCACGCCGACCCGGCGTCCGACGGCGACTACAGCGTCGCCCTGGCCGCCTCGACCGTCGGCGTCCTGCTCGCCGCCATGATGGTCGGCACCGTCGCCTACAAGCGCGGCACCCAGCTGCGCGCCCGCCGCCCCCTGCACCGCATCGCGATGCCCGCCGCCGAGGCGGCCGCGTTCGAGAACGAGCTGATCGTCCGGCAGGACCAGGCCGGGCTAGAACTGCTGGACCGCGCCCTACGCACCCTGGCCCGCAACACCGTGCGCGGCGGCAAGCGGCTGCCGGCCATCGTCGCGGCCCGGATCACCCCCGGCCACACCATCGAGCTGCACCTGTCCGGACCGGCCACGCCGATCGCGCCGTTCCGCGCCGCGCACGCCGCCAACGTCTGGTGGTGCGGCGAGGAGTCCGGCGACCTGCTGAGCGCGGCCCAGGCCCGCAAGACCGCCGCGCCCTACCCGGCGCTGGTCACCCTCGGCACCTCGCCCGACGGCTCGGTGGTCCTCGCCGACCTGGAGGCCGTCCGGCTGCTCCACCTCTCCGGACACCCCGACGACGCCCGCGACGTCCTGCGCACCCTGGCCATCGAACTGGCCCACAGCCCGCTGGCCGACCGGCTCCACCTGCACCTGGTGGACCTCGCCGAGGAGGTGCCGATCAGCGGCCCGGCCGCCGAGCGCGTCCACCGCCACCCCACCCTGGAGGCCGCGCTGGCCGCCCTCGGCCCGCGCACCGCCAAGGCCCGTGCCACCCTGATCGCCGCCGAGGCCGCCAGCCCGCGCGAGGCCCGCGGCCGGGGGCGGGCGGACGAGTCCTGGGTGCCCGAGATCGTGCTCTGCGCCCAGCAGCCCGGCGGCGGTACCCCCGCCGAGCTCGGCCGTCTCCTGGACGCCCGTCCGCGCACCTGCGTCGCCGTCATCACCCTCGCCCCCGAGCGCGGCACCGGCCCGGTGGCCCGCTGGACCCTGCCCTCCACCGGCCAGGCCGCCATCCCCGGCCTGCACCTGACCGTCGAACTCCAGCGGCTCGACGGACAGCAGTACGACCAGATCGCCGAACTCCTCCGGGCCGCCGACGACGCCACCCAGCACCCGGCGCCCGCCTGGACCCTGGACGGTCCCGGCCTCGACCCGGATCCGGACGACGACCCGGACACCGCCGAACTGCCGCCCGTCGTACCGGTGCTGGCCGTCGTCGGCGCTCCGGCGGCGGAGGCCGGGGAGCCCGGGGAGGGTGCGGACACGGCTGCCGGGCCCCGGCTGCTGACCCGGGTCATCGGCACCGGCGTCAGCCCGTTCGCGGGCACCGACCCGGCGACGCCCGCCCCCGCTCCGGTCCCGGCCCCCACACCGGTCGGCCCGGCGAGGTTCGCCGTCAACGGGCAGGGACGGCAGGCGGCGACCGAGACCGGGAAGGCCGCCACGGAGACCGGGCAGGGCGCCGCCGAGGCCGGGCAGGCCGCCGATGAGACCACCCGCGACCTGCGGCTGCCGGGCGAGCCGGTCGGGGCCACGGACGCCCCGGTGGACACGGCCGAGGCTGCTGAGGTGATGCCGGCCGACGCCCCGGCGGTCGTCCAGCCCGTCCAGCCCGTGGCGCCGCAGTCGGCCGCCGTGCCCGTCCTCGTGCCCGCTCGGACGCCTGCCGATCCTGCCCCGGCGCCCGCCGAGCCCGTCCCCGTGCCCGCCGAGCCCGTCCCCGTGCCCGCCGAGCCCGTGCCCGCCGAGCCCGCCCCGACGCACCAGAGCGCGCCCGCGCCCACCGGTGTCGACCCGCGCGTGCCGTCCCGGCCGGAGCCCGGCTCCGTCGCGGAGCGCGCGGCCGACACCGAGGAGCGGGTGGAGCCGGAGGTGGAGCCCGGACCGGCCGCGGTCGCGCCGGTCGCCCGGACCACCCCCGGCCGTAGCGACAGCGACGACCTGCTCGCCATCCTCCGCTCCCCGGAGGCGCACACCCCACGCAACGCCCCCCGGATCCGGCTGCTCGGCCCGATCGACGTGGCCGGCACCTTCGGCACCGTCGAACCCGGCGCGCTGTCCCGGCTGACCGAGCTCGCCGTCTACCTCGCGCTGCGCCCCGGTTCCGACCACCACGCGCTCGACCACGACCTGCACCCCGGCGCGGCGCACCTGGACCCGCATCCCACGGCCGCCGACGCCAAGAGCCCGCTCCCGGCCAAACTCGCCGACCTGGCGGCCTGGTTCGGCACGTCCGGGGAGGGCCGCGCCTACCTGTCCACCGCGGCCACCGACGGCTACGCGTTCGCCCCGGCCGTCACCTGCGACTGGGACGAGTTCCGCAGCCTCTACCGGCGCGGCATGCGCAGCACCAGCGCCACCGCCGACGCCGCCCTCGCCCACGCCCTGGCCCTGGTCCGCGGAGCCCCGTTCGCCGAGGCCCCGCCCGCCTCCTACGGCTGGGCCGAGGCCGAGCGCCAGGACATGATCGCCGCCATCGTCGACACCGCCCACGAACTCGCCGCCCGACGCCTCCAGTACGGCGACCACCGCAGCGCCGAGGCCGCCGTCTTCCGCGGCCTCGCCGTCGCCCCGGACGTCGAGCTGCTGCACCGGGACCTCTTCTACGCCTACGCCTCGGCCGGCGCCCGGGACCAACTCCTGCGCGCCGTCAACCGCCTGGACGCCCTGAGCCGCCGCACCGGCCGCGACCTGGACGCCGACACGGTCGCCCTGCTGCGTGACCTGCTGGCCGGCTCCTGAGGAACTCAGCCCCTTCCAGGGGTCACGATTCCGTGCGCACTGTCGCGCCAAGGGGCGCTGAGGTGTCGGAGGGTGTCTAGCGGGTGATCGCGGTGAGGGCGTGGCGGAGGGCGGCGTCGCTCGACGGGCAGTCGCGCCAGCGGGCGCCGATGTGGCCGTCGGGTCGGATGAGCAGCGCTCCGTGTGGGCGGAGGCCGCAGAGGTCGGTGTGCTCGCCGGGAAGCGCCTCGATGTGCAACGGCCATGGTGCGGTGGATTGTTGCTCCCAGTGAGTGGTGTCCGGGGTGAGCAGGGTGAACCATTCGCCGAAGGCGTCGAGAGTGGAGCGGCTGGGTGTGAGCCAGAGGTGTGGCATGCGATGGCCCGGCTCTGCGGTGGGGATGTAGTCCGTGCCTGTGTCGGATGGCTCGGGTGGGGTGCGGTTGTCGGCGAGGACGGCGTTGGAGCGGTAGGTGACGCCGAGCACGAGACGGAGTTGAGCGAAGTACCGCTCCGACCAGGGCAGTTCGACGTGGACCGGCGCCGCGTCGCCGAGCTGGCGCTGCTCTCGGCGCCGGTTCTGGACTTCGAGGAGAAGTCGGGTGTTCGCCACCGCTTGGCGGAGGGTCCGGTGGGCGACAGGTCGCCGCTCCGTCTCGTAGCTTTCCAACAGACCCGGTTCGGCCCACCCGCGGAGGACGCCCGCCAGCTTCCAGCACAGGTTGTGTACATCGGCGATCCCGGCGTTCATGCCCAGGCCGCCGACGATGGGGAGCGCGTGCGCGGCGTCGCCGGCCAGCAGGATCCGGCCGTGACGGAAGCGTTCGGCGACGAACGCGTTCATCACCCAGTGCTGAACCCGCGACACGTCGGCGTGGACCTCGGCGCCGGGGCTGATGGCGCGCGAGAGGAGGTCGGGCCAGTCGGCGCGTGCGGCGTCCTCGGGCGTGGGTACGAACCAGGCCCAGCCCCGTTCGGGGTACAGCGGGGCGAACAGGCCGTGCGCGGTGAAGTAGACGCCGGCGGGCGGCTGGGCGCACCAGCGGTCGAGGTCGGCGTCGAACACGACGGTGGTGAAGCGCCCCATCGCTCCGGGGCCGGTGGTGTCGATCCCCAGCAGTTGTCGGACGGTGGAGTTCGCGCCGTCGGCGGCGAGGACATAACGGGCGCGGACGCGGGTCTCCTCACCGCGTTGGTGGTCGACGAGCAGAGCCACGACGCTGTCGGTGTCCTCGGCCAGGCCGATGAGCTCGGTCCCGAAACGCACTCGTGCGCCTGCTGCGGCGAGCAGGGTGGGTTCCAACCGGTCCTGTGAGGTGACCACGCCGGTCACCGGGCTCTCGGGGACCAGCGCATTGACCCCGACCATCGCCGCCGTGGCGAAATCACGGTCGCACAGGGTGTCGCGGAAGCGGATGCGGCCGTACTCCGGCGCGAACGCGTAGGCCGTGATCCCGGCTGAGAGTCCGAGCTGGCGATAGATCTCCATCGAGCGCACGTTGACCAGCCGGGACCGTGGAAAGGGTGACAGCTCGCGGTGTTTCTCGACCAGCAGCACCCGCACGCCCCAGCGTTCCAGTAGCGCTCGGGCGGTGAGCCCGACCGGCCCGCCACCGACGATCAAGACCGCTACCTCGGCGTCTGCTACGGGCATGTCGAGCTCCTCCTGCTCACCTCGGGCCCGACGGGGCACTCGGTGGCTTTCAGCGATGGCCGCCTCGACGACGACCGAACCGCACAATCAATCCTCCCAACCCCACGGCCGACCGCAATGTCCGCGCGTCGGCGTGACGTACAGCGATCGTGCTCAGGCTGGTACACGGGCTGGGCCCCCGGCCTTCGTTGCCCTCAGGCAGACGGCAGTGCTGGGCCCACGCACGTCATCAGGGGGCGGGGCTTCACTCTCTGTCGTCGGCCCGATCGCCCAGAAGGCCAGGATCGCCCTGGACCGGATTGCCCTGGATCCGTCGACACCGCCGCTGCTCGCCGCGCCCGGATGCCGGCCTTCGGGCAGGAACCAGTGCTCGCGAAGCGACGGAACTTACACGTCTGCCCGGTCACCCTTCCGGGGGGTGGCCGGGCGGGCCGTGCGCAGCCAGGCGTCGAGGGCGGCGAAGTCGGCGTAGGTGAGCCCAACTTGGGGGTCGACGCGGTGCAGCAGGGCGGGAGCGGGGGAGTGGGCCTCGACCCAGCGCCGGTCGGCGAGGGTGATCTCGTCGTCCACCCAGGCGAACGGGCGTCCGGCCGCCCAGGCGAGCAGTGGGCGGGTCTTCCAGTGCGGCTCGCCGTTTCCGCCGTCCTGGCCGGTCCCGCCGTCCTCGTCGTCCGCCACCGGCCAGTCCACAAGGGGCAGTTGCGGCAGGCCCAGCCGGGGCGAGAGGCAGTCGTTGGCATCGTCCAGCCAGGTGGTGGCCCACACCAGTTCGCAGGGAAGGGCCAGCAGGCGCCGCCCGAGCGCGGGGTCGACCCGGGCCACCAGCGGGTTTCCGGACGGATCCGGGCCAGGGAAGGTGGGGTAGCCGCCCGGGGGCGGGGCGCCGAAGGGAATGAGCGGGCCGTCGACGTCGAGGAAGAGCAGGGGCGTGCCGGAGCCGGTCATGGCGGCACGATAGCGGGCGCTGCGGGCCGGGTAGGACGTCGATCGGTACCCGGCCTGGAACGGGTGTGCCGGGATCTCGTAGGGTGGCGCGCACGGAACGTGGTGGCAGGCACCACGCAGGCAAGGGCATCAGACGCCGCGGCAGCGGCGGGGCGGGGCGGTGACCAGAAGATGGCGGAGACGACAGCTGTTTCCGGAGGTCCCGAGCCAGCCGCGGACTCGGGCCCCTGGGACGCCGTACCGCCGCCGCCCGCCCGCCTGCCCGCCGAGGAGCACCCGCCCGGACCGGCCGCGCTGTACGAGCCGCCGCCCGCGCCCCCGGCGCCCCCTGCTGCGGCGGCACCGACCGCGCCCACGTCGGTGCCGCCCGCGCCGCCGGTCGCGCCCACCGGATGGACCCTCACCGGCCTGCCCGCCGCGGGCGCGCCGGCCTCGGCCACGCCGCCGCCGTTCACCGTCCCGGGCGGCGCGGCCGCCGGTACGGGCGGGCTGGGCGGGCTGGGCACGGCGCCGCGCGGCCGGATCCTGGTGATCGAGGGCGGGTACGGCACCTCCGGCCGCCGCACCTGGGGCCGGGGCGGACCGGCCCAGGCGCCGGTGCTGTCCGCGATGCTGGCCGCCGTCTCGCCGCAGGTGCTGCTCGCCGCGGACGCGGTGGACGCCGTCCACCTCCCCGGCGCCAGCGACCCGCACACCGTCCTCGCCCACCTGCGCGCCGCCTCCCGGCACCCCGGGCCGCTGCTGGTGCACCTGGGCGGGCACGTGGTCGCCGACAAGCGCGGCGGCCAGCTCCAGTTGACCCTGCGTGACTCCAAGCAGGACGGGCTGCCCTGGCAGGCCATCGCCGCGGAGCTGAGCCACCGTCCGGCCGAGTGGCAGACCCTGGTCATCGCCGACCTGAGCGCCGATCAGAACGCCTGGCCGTACCTCCAGGGCACCGTCTCGCCGCTCAGCGAGGGCATCCCGCTGTGGGCAGTCGTCAGCCCGGACCCGGAGCAGATCGGCACCTTCACCCGTGCCCTGATCGAGGCGCTGCACGGCGGCCGCCCCGGTGCGGGCGACGTGCTCGCGCCCGAGCAGCTGCGGCAGCAGGTGTACTCGGTGCTGCGGCCGGACGTGGTCATCCTGGCCACGCACGTCCCGGACCGCCCGGTCTTCCGCAACACCGCCCGCCGCGGCGAGGTCTCGGTGGCCGAGGTGCTGCCGGTGATGGACGCCGTGCCGATGGCGGATGCGGTTCCGGCGGTGGACGCCCTGCCGGTGATGGACGGCGTCGCGGTGCCGGACGTCGCGGTGCCGGACGCGGTCGCGGCGGAGCGTCCGCTGCCACCGGTGCCGCCGCTGCCGCGTCAGGCCGGGCCGCACGACGCGGTGGCCGAGCGGCCGGTGCCGGTTCCGCCGGTGGACGGTCTGGTGAGCCTGATCAAGCCGGGCGTGCCGCCCACGCCGCCGCGGCCGGCCAAGCCGGTCAGCCTGGTGAAGGCGGGCGAGCAGCCTGACGAGGCGTCGAGCGTGAGCCTGCACAAGCCCGTCCCGGCCGATGCGCCGGCGGCGGAGATCGTGCGGCCTGCGGGCGTGACGCTGCGCAAGCCGCACCCGCAGCCGGAGCCGGAGCCGGAGCTGGACCCGGAGCCGGAGCCCGTGGACGAGGCTGCCGAGGCGACTGCGGCCGTTCCGGCGGCTGAGGAGGTCGCCGAGCCGGTTGAGCCGGTTGCCGAGGTCGTCGAGACCGTCGAGGCCGCGGAGGAGCCCCAGGACGCCGTACTGTCCGACGCCGTGCCGTCCGAGGCCGTACGAGTCGACGCCGTACCGGTCGAAGCCGCGCCGACGGGTGAGGTGCCGCAGGACCGGGTCCCGGCCGAGGATGCGCCCGCCGATCAGCCGCCTGCACTGGCTGAGACCCCGTCCGAGGCCCCGGCCGAGGCCGTCGTCGGGACCCCGGCTGCCAACGCGCCCCGCGCGGACTACCGCGAGGTCATCGGACGGATCGTCCGCAGTGCCGACGCCGGGGACCACGCCGCCGCCACCGACCTCGCCTTCGCGCTCGAACTGGAGGCGATCGCCGAGCACGGCGCCGTCTCCGAGACCGTCCTCCAGGTGCGGCAGGTGCGCGCGCACGTGTGCCGGCTCGCGGGCCGAACGGCCGAGGCGGCCGACATCTACCGGGAGGTCGCCCTGACGCTGCTCCGCTCCCAGGGCGCGAACCACCCGGAGACCCAGCAGGCGGCCACCAACGCCGAGGCCTGCTGGCGCTCGATCACCGACCGCACGGAGGCCATCCGCATCGCCCCGGAGATCATCGAGCTGCGCGCCTACCTGCCCGGCCGCGACGGACGCAAGCTCCGCGCCGCCGAGCGCTACCTCGCCCAGCTGGCTGCCGGCCCGGACCCGGCCGAGTAGGCCTGACGCCCGGTCGGCTGCCGCCTGACGGTTGGCAGCCACCGGGCCACCGGCCACCGGCCACCAGCCGACAGAAACCAGAAGACAGAAGACAGAAAACAGCGAACGGATAACAGATTTCGAAATCTGTTATCCGTTCGCTGTTACTTGTCAGCCGTCAGGAGCCGGTCGCAGTCGTCACGCACCGACCACGACCGGCCACTACTCACTGCTGGTCGTCGTCGCCCTGAATGTCGCCCGCGAGCGCGTGGACGAACTTGGCGCCGTTGATGGTGCCGAGGCCGCTCGCGAGGTCGTAGCCCTCGGTGGCGTTGTAGCCGGTGACGCCGTTCCAGCCGTTGTCGCCGTCCTTGACGTCGACGATGCCGCTCCACTGGTTCGGGAGCATGCTCATGCCGTACATGCGCCAGTTGAGCTGGCCGAGGCGGTGGCCGGCCAGCTGGTCGGCGAGGGCGACGACACCCGAGAACAGCGGGGTGGCCTCGCTGGTGCCGCCGGTGAGGTGCCAGCCGACCGCGGTCGGGTCGTAGGACTCGTAGGTCCAGGCGGCGCCGTCCACGGCCGCGCTCATGCTGATGTCGGGCGTGCCGCGGTGGTTGCCGGTGACGTTCGCGACGCCGGCCTGGTACCACGGGCGCTCGAAGATGCCGGAGACGCCACCGCCGCCGGCGCCGGACTTGTCGTGCCACACCTTGTCGGCCGCGGTGCGGTTGCCGTTGTCGTCCAGGGTGAGCTGGGTGCCGCCGACGGAGGTGACCAGCGGGTCCGAGGACGGCCAGGAGTTGACCTTGTACGGGTACAGGTCGGTGCCGTTGAGCTGCGAGTCGGTCGCGCCGTTGTCACCGGAGGCGGCGAGCACGGTGACGTCGCGGTCGGCGGCGGCCTTGAAGGCGTAGCGCAGGTCCGTCAGCGACTTGAAGTCGCCCTTGTCGTAGCCCGGGAAGGTGTTCTCGGTGGCGCCGAAGCTCTGCGAGATGACGTCGCCGCGGCCCTGCTTGATGAGGGCCTTCTCGGCGTCCATCATCTCGGGCAGGCCGGTGGTGCCCTCGGTCTCGGCGACGCCGGTCTCGACCAGGATGATGTGCGCGTCGGGGGCGATCGCGTGGGCGTACTCGACGTCCAGGGTGGTCTCGCCGGCCCAGCCGGTGTGGTCGGGGTTCTTCGGGTCGAAGACGGGGACGTTGCCCCACTTCTGCACCTCGACCTGGGTGTCCGGGATGCCCCACTGCTTGTCGAAGACCTCCAGGTCGTGCTGGATGGTCGGCGAGCCGAAGGAGTCGACGATGACGATCGTGCGGCCCTTGCCGGTCACGCCCTCCTTGTACAGCGGGTTCAGGTTGTACGCGGTGCGGTACTGCAGCGGCGAGTAGCAGTGGATGCCGATCTGGCTGACGCACTGGGTGGTGCTCAGCGGGGCCGGGCGGGCCGTGGCGAGGTGGTGTCCGGCCGAGGCGGGGCGGACGTGGACACCCGCGAGGTCGTGCGAGGGGGCGGCGGTCGCAGCGCCGACAGCCGGTACGGCGAAGGTGCCGGCCGTGAGGGCGGTGGCCCCCGAGGCGAGCAGAGCCAGGGCACGGCGGAGGGTAGCGGGGCTGCCCATGGGACTCCTTGAGGGGGACGCAGGGCCCGACCTTGGTCCGGTCGGGTCGGTCCGGCCATCCCATCGACTGCCGCATGATCATGCCATAGTCATTTAGTGGGGTAGTCCCATCAATGGCATGGTCCTGCTCGGCCACGCAAAAAGGTAAAGGCCGTCCCAGGAGAAGGTAACCCCGCATCTGGGACGGCCGACTGACCAACCGTCAGTCAAGTCTCACCAATTTCACACTTTTCACCGAGTTGGCCAAGTTTACCAAGTTGACCGGCCTCGGGTAAGCCTCCGTCAGGTCACCGGGCCCCACCGTTGACGTACAGCGTCTGCCCGCTCACGTACGAGGCGTCCTCGCTGGCCAGGAAGGCCACCACCGACGCGATCTCCTCCGGCTGCCCCACCCGGCGCAGCGGCGTGCGGGCGGCCACCTCGGTCTGGTGGTCCTCGGCGGTCGCGCCGACCCGCTCGGCGGTGGCCGCCGTCATCGCGGTGGCGATGTAGCCGGGGGCGACGGCGTTGACGTTGACGTTGAACGGCCCGAGCTCGATCGCCAGGGTCGCGGTGAGCCCCTGAATGCCGGCCTTGGCGGCCGCGTAGTTGGCCTGGCCCCGGTTGCCGAGCGCGGAGCGCGAGCTGAGCGAGACGATCTTCCCGTACTTCTGCGCCACCATGTACTTCTGCGCCACGTGACTGCAGTTGTACGCGCTGGTCAGGTTGACCGTCAGCACCGCGTCCCAGTCGGACTTGGGCATCTTGAAGAACAGGTTGTCCCGGGTGATCCCGGCGTTGTTCACCAGGATGTGCAGCCCGCCGAGTTCCTCCGCGACCTGCGCGAACACCGCGTCGACGGAGTCGTAGTCGGCCACGTCGCAGCCGTACGCCCGGGCGGTGCCGCCCTTGGCGGTGATCTCGGCGACCGTCCCGGCCGCCCGCTCGGCGGTCAGGTCGACCACGGCGACCGCCGCGCCCTCCTCCGCCAGCCGGCGGGCGGTGGCCGCGCCGATGCCCTGCGCCGCGCCGGTCACCACGGCGACCTTCCCCGTGAAACGGGCCATGTCAGTTCCTCCGATCACTGGAAACTCCCTCAGACGTTCTCGACCAGCACGGCCGTACCCTGCCCCACGCCCACGCACATCGTGGCCAGGCCGCGTCGGGCGCCGGTGCGGTGCATCCGGTGCAGCAGGGTGGTCAGGATCCGGGCGCCCGAGCCGCCCAGCGGGTGGCCGAGGGCGATCGCCCCGCCGCTCGGGTTGACCACCTCGTCGGCCTGCTCCGGGCTGAACCCGATGCCGTCGGCGGAGGCCAGCGCCTGGGCGGCGAAGGCCTCGTTGAGCTCGGCGGTGTCCAGGTCGGCGAGGGTCCAGCCGGCCCGTCCGAGCACCTTCCGCGTCGCGGGCACCGGTCCGATGCCCATGACGTCGGGGTGCACCCCGGCCGAGGCCCCGGCCACGTACCGGCCGAGCGGCTGCAGCCCGAGGTCGCGCAGCGCCTCCTCGCTGACCAGGACCAGCCCGGCCGCGCCGTCGTTCATCGGCGAGGCGTTGCCGGCCGTGACGGTGCCGCCCGGGCGGAAGGCCGGCTTGAGCCTGGCGAGCTTCTCCAGGCTGGTGTCCTCGCGGATGCCCTCGTCCTGGCCGACCGTCACCCCGTCGAGCCGCTCGACCGGGATCAGCTCGGCGTCGAAGTGCCCGTCCTTGCGGGCGGCGGCGGCCCGCTGGTGGCTGCGCAGCGCGAAGACGTCCTGGCGCTCCCGCCCGATGCCGTACCGGCCGGCGACCTCCTCGGCGGTCTCGCCCATGCTGAGCACGCCGTGCAGCTCGGCCATCCGCGGGTTGGTGAGCCGCCAGCCGAGTCGGGTGTCGTGGGTCTCGATCCGGTGCGGCAGCGCCTCGTCGGGGCGGGGCAGGACGAAGGGGGCGCGGGTCATCGACTCGCAGCCGCCGGCCAGCACCACGTCGGCCTCGCCGGAGCCGATGGCCCGGGCGGCGAGGGTGACGGCCTCCAGGCCGGAGGCGCAGAGCCGGTTGACGGTGGCTCCGGGGACGCTCTCCGGCAGGCCGGCCAGCAGGACGGCCATCCGGGCGGCGTTGCGGTTGTCCTCGCCGGCCTGGTTGGCGGCGCCCCAGTAGACGTCGTCGATCCGGGCCGGGTCGAGGGCGGGGACGTCGGCGAGCAGGGCGCGCAGCACGGTGGCGGAGAGGTCGTCCGGGCGGACCGTGGCGAGCGCTCCGCGCAGCCGGCCGATGGGTGTGCGGCGGGCGGCGGCGAAGTAGACGGGACGCACGTCGTGCTCCTTATCGGGGGGAGGGGGGTCAGAAGGCGTTGACGCCGGTCAGGGCACGCCCGATGAGCAGTTGGTGGATCTGGCTGGTGCCCTCGTAGAGGGTCATCACCCGCGCGTCGCGCAGGTACTTGCCGACCGGGTACTCGTCGATGAAGCCGTAGCCGCCGAACACCTGGAGCGCGTTGTTCGCGGCCCGGACGGCGGCCTCGCTCGCGTGGAGCTTGGCGATCGAGGACTCGGTCGCGAAGGGCAGGCCGCGTTCGATGTGGTCGGCGACCTTCCAGGTGAGCAGCCGGGCGGCCTCGACGTCCACCGCGATGCCGGCCAGCAGTTCCTGGACGAGCTGGTGCGAGGCGATCGGCCGGCCGAACTGCTCGCGCTCGCCCGCGTAGCGCACGGCGGCCTCCAGGCAGGCGCGGGCGATGCCGACGCAGCCGGCCGCGACCGACATCCGGCCCTTGGCCAGCGCCGCCATCGCCACCGTGAAGCCCTTGCCGACCTCGCCGAGCCGGGCGCTGTCGGGCACCCGGACGTCGTCCAGGGCGAGTTCGGCGGTGGCCTGGCCGCGCAGGCCGAGTTTGCCGTGGATCGTGGTGCGGCCGAAGCCGGGCAGGTCGGTGGGGACCAGGAAGGCGGTGATGCCCCGGTGGCCCCGCTGCTCGGGCTCGCCGCCGCCGGTGCGGGCGAAGACCAGCGCGACGTCGGCCCAGGTGCCGTTGGTGATGAACATCTTGGCGCCGCTGATCAGCCAGTCGTCGCCGTCCCGGACGGCCCGGGTGGTCAGGTTGGCCGCGTCCGAGCCGGTGCCGGGCTCGGTGAGCGCGAAGCAGCCGAGCGACTCGCCGGAGGTGAGCCGGGGCAGCCAGTGCCGCTTCTGCTCCTCGGTCCCGTAGCTGTTGATCGACTTGCCGACCAGGCCGAGCGAGACCGAGACGATCCCGCGCACGGCCGAGTCGCCGCGCCCGAGCTCCTCCAGCACCAGGCAGTACGCGAGGTGGTCGCCGCCGCTGCCGCCGTACTCCTCGGGGATGGTCAGGCCGAGGAAGCCCAGCTCGGCCAGCTTGCCGATGATCGCCCGGTCCACGGACTCGACGCGGTCCCACTCGGCGGCGTACGGCACGATCTCGCGGTCGGTGAAGGCGGCGGCGAGGTCCCGGACGGCGCTCTGCTCCTCGGACAACTCCAGGTTCACGGCGGCTCCCGACTCGGGCCCGGTGGACGCTTCGGGCCGATAAACTAGCGCTGCAAGTTTTACGGGGGGACTGTAGCCCCGGGCGGCCCGCGCTGGGAAGAGGCACCTGTCAGAATCGGTCCCCCACCCACCCGACCGGGGGAGCCGGCCGGAGGAATCGGAGGAAGTCACCGCGATGGCCCGTCCGCGCACCCCGCTGCTCAGCCGCGAGCGCATCGTCGTCGCCGCCCTGCGGCTGATCGACGAGGAGGGGCTGGACGCCCTCTCCACCCGGCGCCTGGCCACCGAGCTGTCGGTCAGCGGGCCCTCGCTCTACAACCACTTCGCCACCAAGGACGAACTGCTGGACGCGGTGGTGGACAGCGTCATCGGCGAAGTCGACCTGTCGATGTTCAGCGGTGGCGCGGACCCCGGCCCCCCGACCGGGCCGGCGAGGCCGACGACTCCCTGGCCGGAGGCGCTGCGCCACTGGGCCCGCTCCTACCGCGCCGCGCTGGCCGCCCACCCCAACATCGTCCCGGTGCTGGCCCAGGGCCCGGGGCGGCGGCCCAACGCGCTGCGCCTGGCCGACGCCGTCTTCGGGCACCTGGTCGAGTCCGGGTGGCCGCGCGGCCAGGCCACCCGGATCGGCGCGCTGATGCGCTACTTCGTCACCGGCTCCGCGCTCGCCTCCTTCGCGGCCGGCTTCCCGGCGGACGCCGGGGTCTACGACGCGGCCGACTATCCGCACCTCGGCGAGGCGCACCGGCTGGCCGGGCACCGGGGGACGGTGGACGAGGGTGCCTTCGAGACCGGCCTGGAGGCGCTGCTGGACGGACTCGTGCTGCGCTTCGATCGCCTCGCCGCGAGGGCGTAGCCCCGGCGCGCGTTCGTAGCCCCGCCCGGCGTTCGCAGCGTGGCCGCGCGTTCGCGGCCCCGGCGCGCGTTCGCAGTTCCGGTGCCGGTGCCGGGCCGGGCCGGTCCTACCAGGGCTCGCGGGCCGTGAACGCCGGCCGCTGCTCCGGGTCCACCGGGTCGTAGTACCGGTGGTAGACCGGCGTCAGGGCGCCGGAGACCGGGGGTACGATCCAGCTCCAGTCCGCCGGGGTCGGGCGGCCGAGCCGCTTCTCCTGGGCGACGTGCTTGAGGAAGCGCTCCGACTCGGTGTGGTGGTCGGCGATCGTCACCCCGGCCTCCTGGAAGGAGTGCAGCACGGCGATGTTGAGCTCGATCAGCGCGCGGTCGCGCCAGAGCGTGCGGTCGCTGGAGGTGTCCAGGCCCAGCCGCTCGGCGACGGTGCCGAGCATGTCGTAGCGGTCGGCGTCGGCGAGGTTGCGGGCGCCGATCTCGGTGCCCATGTACCAGCCGTTGAACGGCGCGGTGGGGTAGCGCACGCCGCCGATCTCCAGGGTCATGTCGCTGATCGCGGGCACCGCGTACCAGCGCAGCCCGAGTTCGGTGAACCACTCGTACCCGGGGTGGCTGAGCGGCACCTCCAGGGTGGTGTCGTCCGGCAGCTCGTACCAGACGGGGCGCTCACCCGGGCGCTCCTGGATGATCAGCGGCAGCACGTCGAAGCGTTCCTCGGCGCACTTCCAGCCGAGGTCGCGGGCCCGGGCGGCGAGTACCGCGCCCGCCGGGTCGCCGACCACGGCACCGTCGACCCGGTGCCCGGCGTAGCGGACCAGCTGCTGGTTGAGGATGCGGGCGGCCGGTCGGCCCGGACGGTCGGGGGCGAACACCGAGATCACCGGGCGGATCCGCCCGCCGTTGCCGGCCGTCCGCAGGTGCTCGAAGCACTCGGTGGCGATGTCGTCGGCCGAGGAGAGGTGGCGCAGGTCGCGGACCACCAGGCTGCGCCAGTACAGCCGGCCGATGCAGCGGGCGGCGTTGCGCCAGGCGAGCTTGGCGCCGTAGGCGAGTTCGGCGGGGGTGTGCAGGTAGCTGCCGGTGCGGTCGATCTCGTCCAGGACGGCGCGCAGCCGCGGCTCCGGGTCACCGGCGGCGGGCTGCTCGCGGTGGAACTGGCGGATGAACTCGGCGGCCTGCTCCGGATCGGTGAACGGCGGTGGCTCGGGCGGCAGTTGCGGGCCCGGTCGGTGCGGTCCGGGCGTCTGCGGTGCGGGCGTCTGCGGTTCGAACGGGTGCGGTCCCGACGTCTGCGGCGCGGGCGCCGGGGCGGGCCGCGGGAACGCGCCCGGTGCACCGACGTGGGTGTGGGTGTGGGCGTACGGACAGCCACCGCTCGGGGCGGTGTCGGTTCTGCGGGTGCGAAGCCGGTTGAAGATCAAGGACACATCCCTCCTGCCGCACAGGAGTACCGGAGGTGCTCGACCTGCCGCAGAGAGTGAACGATTCGGCCCCCGCACCCGCGCCGATCGCGCTAGGGTGCGGGGGCCGGGGGCCGGATCGTCCGACCAGCCCATGGAAGGCTGATCAGCCCATGTCCTCCAGCCGGACGCCCTTGGTCTCCTTCATGTACTTGGCCACGAAGACGATCGACAGCGCCGCGAAGGCCGCGTACACGAGGTAGGTCGCCGAGAGGTTCCAGCGCGACAGGGACGGGAACGAGACGGTGATCGCCCAGTTGGCGATCCACTGCGCGGAGGCGGCGACGGAGAGCGCGGCGGCGCGGACCCGGTTCGGGAACATCTCGCCGAGCATCACCCAGACGACCACGCCCCAGGACATCGCGAAGAACAGCACGAAGGCGTTGGCGGAGATCAGCGCGACGGTGCCCTGGAGGTCGGGCAGCGAGACGTTGTCGCCGGAGCCGGTGGCGGAGGAGAACGCCCAGCCGGCCGCGGCGAGGGTGACGGCCATGCCGGCCGAGCCGATCAGGGCCAGCGGCTTGCGACCGATCCGGTCGACCAGCAGGATCGCGATCACGGTGCCGAGGATGTTGATGACCGAGCCGATGAAGCTGATCAGCAGCGAGTTGCTCTGGTCGATGCCGACCGACTGCCACAGGATCGACGAGTAGTAGAAGATCACGTTGATGCCGACCAGCTGCTGGAAGACCGACAGGCCGATGCCGACCCAGACGATCGGGAGCAGGCCGAAGCGGCCGCCGAGCAGGTCGCGGAAGCGCGGGCGGTGGTCGGAGGCGATCAGCGCCTGGACCTCGGCGATCCGGGCGTCGGTGTCGATGCCCTCGCCCTCGACCTGGGCCAGCACCTTGCGGGCGTCGTCCAGGCGCTCGGCCTGGATCAGGTAGCGCGGGGACTCGGGGATCATCGAGGAGAGCACGAAGTAGACCGCGGCCGGGATCACGCAGATGCCCAGCATCCACTGCCAGGCCTCCAGGCCGAGCAGGTGGCCGCGGGTGTCACCGCCGGCGGCGTCCGCCAGCACCCAGTTGACCAGCTGGGATATCGCGATGCCGAGCACGATCGCGGCCTGCTGGAAGGAGGCCAGCCGACCCCGGTACTTGGTCGGCGCGACCTCGGCGATGTAGGTCGGGGCGATCACCGAGGCGATGCCGATGGCCGCGCCGCCGAGGACGCGCCACAGCGCGAGGTCCCAGGGGGAGAAGGGCAGCATCGAGCCGACGGCGCTGACCGCGAACAGCAGCGCGCCCGCCTTCATGACCTTGATGCGGCCGTAGCGGTCGGCGAACCGGCCCGCCAGCGCGGCGCCGACCGCCGAGCCCAGCAGCGCCGAGGAGACGATCAGGCCGGTCTCGCCGCTGCCGACACCGAACTTGCCCTGGATACCGGAGACGGCGCCGTTGATCACGGAGCTGTCGTAGCCGAACAGGAAGCCGCCGAGGGCCGCGGCGGCGGTGATGAAGACGACGAAGCCGAGGCGGCCGGGCGCGGGGGCCTCGACCGCCCCGGAGGGCTTCTGGGTGACGCTCACGATCTTGACTCCTGGTACTCAACACTGAGCTCGGTAGCCGCGATCGTAACCCCTATTCGTTTAACTCTTGTACACCGGGACCCTCAATCTGCGCTTCGAGAATTCGTAAGGTGAACAAGCAAATTGAGCCTTCCCGCCCTGGGTGTTGGTGCGGCCGCTCAGGCCGGGGCCGAGAGCGACAGGCCGAACCGACCCTCCGGGTCCGTCCACCAGTGGCTCAGCCGCAGCCCGGCCG
Organism: Kitasatospora sp. NPDC058190; assembly: GCF_042883685.1. Lineage (NCBI taxonomy): Bacteria > Bacillati > Actinomycetota > Actinomycetes > Kitasatosporales > Streptomycetaceae > Kitasatospora > Kitasatospora sp. NPDC058190. The sequence goes on along the minus strand of NZ_JBHVVI010000006.1, from coordinate 120,360 downwards.
CCGCCAGCTCCCCGGTCACCCGCTCCCGGCGGAACTTGGCCGACACCTCGGTGCGCAGCTCCTCGCCCCGGTCGAAGTGCACCGGCAGGTCCAGCGCCGGGATCTTCACGGTCTGCGAGCGGAGCGAGCGCAGCCGCATCTCGATCCACTCCTGCTCGGCGTCCCAGTGCGCGACGTGCTCGAAGGCGTCCGGGCCGAAGTCGGCGCCCAGCTCGCGGTTGAGCACGTTGAGCACGTTGCGGTTGAACTCGGCGGTCACCCCGGCGCTGTCGTCGTAGGCGGCGACCAGCACCGCCGGGTCCTTGACCAGATCGGTGCCGAGCAGCAGGAAGTCGCCCGGGTCGAGGGCCGCGCGCAGGCGGCGCAGGAAGGCGGCCCGCTCCTGCGGCAGCAGGTTGCCGAGGGTGCCGCCGAGGAAGGCGACCAGGCGGGGGCCGCCGTCCGGGGGCAGGCCGAGCCGGGCGGTGAAGTCGGCCAGCACGCCGTGCACGGCCAGGCCCGGGTACTCGGCGGCGAGCGCGGTGCCGGCCAGGGTCAGCGCGCTCTCGCTGACGTCCACCGGGACGTAGGTCTCCAGAGTGCCGAGCGCGCGCAGCGCGTCCAGGAGCAGCCGGGTCTTCTCGGAGGAGCCGGAGCCCAGCTCGACCAGGGTGTGGGCCCCGGTCGCGACGGCGATCTCGCCGGCCCGGGCGGTCAGGATGGCCCGTTCGGCGCGGGTCGGGTAGTACTCGGGCAGCCGGGTGATCTCCTCGAACAGCTCGCTGCCCCGCGCGTCGTAGAACCACTTGGGCGGCAGCCATTTGGGTTCGGAGGTCAGGCCGTGCTGCACGTCCTGGCGCAGCGCGGTGCTGAAGTGGTCGGCGGGCAGCAGTCGGGTGAGATCGAATGTGTCCATGACAGGGTGGTTCCTCTGTTCAGAAGATGAAGGGAGAGTGGAGGGTCAGTAGTGGCTGGGGAGCTGCCGGACGGTCACGCCCCGGGCGTCGGCCAGCAGCAGGGAGCCGTCCGGGACGAACGTCCACCCCGGGTCGTCGTCGTACGGCTCGGAGGCCACCACCGTGCCGAGTCCCGGCAGGGTGCGGTGGTGCAGGGTGTCTCCCCAGGTGGTCGCGGCGATCGCGGCGCCGTCGGTGAGCAGCAGGTTGAGCCGCCCGGTGGTGTGTGCGGCGACGTCCGCGACGGTGCCCGCCAGCGCCTCGCCCGGGTCCGCGCCCCGGCGCAGCCGGTGCAGGGTGAGGGCCCACAGCAGGGCCGAGTCGGTGCGTGCCTCCAGCTCCAGCAGCTCGGTCGGCGGGAGCAGGGCGGCGAGCGCGTCCAGCTTGCCGGGCCAGCCGGCCACCGCGCCGTTGTGGCTGAACAGCCAGCGCCCGGCGGAGAACGGCGCGGCCGCGCTCTCGCCCGCCGCGCAGCCCTCGGTGGCGGAGCGGACGGCCGCCAGCAGCGCCCGGGTGCGGATCACCCGGGCGAGGTCGGCGAAGGTCGCGTCCGCCCAGATCGGCCCGGCCCGGCGGTAGCGCGCGGGCAGCTCGTCGCCGTCCGCGTACCAGCCGAGGCCGAAGCCGTCCACGTTGACCGTGCCGTGCCGCTGGGTCCGCGGCGCCCAGGACTGCCGGTACAGCGCGTGCGGCGGGTGCACCAGCAGCTCCTGCGGTGCCAGCGGCTCGCCCAGGTAGGCGAGGTGACGACACATCAGGCCTCCTCCGGGCTGCGGGCGGTGCGGAAGCCGGAGAAGATCTGCCGCCGGACCGGGTAGTCCCAGTTGCGGAAGGTGCCCCGGCAGGCGACCGGCGCCACCGCGAAGCAGCCGCCGCGCAGCACCTTGTACTCGGGCCCGAAGAAGACCTCGGAGTACTCCTGGTACGGCCAGGCCCGGAACCCCGGGTAGGGGCGGAAGTCGCTGGCCGTCCACTCCCACACGTCGCCCATCAACTGCCGCACGCCGTACGGTGACTGGCCTTGGGGGTAGCTGCCCGCCGCGGCCGGGCGCAGATGGCGCTGGCCGAGGTTGGCGTGCTCGGGGCCGGGCGGGCCGTCGCCCCACGGGTAGCGGCGGGAGCGGCCGGTGGCCGGGTCGTGCCGGGCCGCCTTCTCCCACTCGGCCTCGGTCGGCAGGCGCCGCCCGGCCCACCGGGCGTAGGCGTCGGCCTCGTACCAACTGACGTGCAGCACCGGCTCGTTCGGCGGGACTGGCTCGACCGTACCGAAGCGGCGGCGCAGCCACTGGCCGTCCTGGCGCTTCCAGAACAGCGGGGCGGTCAGCTCGGCCCGGCGGCGGTGCTCCCAGCCCTCCGGGGTCCACCAGCGCGGGTCGTCGTAGCCGCCGTCCGCGATGAAGCGCTGGTAGGCGGCGTTGGTGACCGGGGTGGTGTCCAGGAAGTAGGCCGGCAGGTCGACGGTGTGCGTCGGGCGCTCGTTGTCCAGCGCCCACGGCTCGGTGTCCGTGCCCATGGTGAACGGGCCCGCCGGGATCAGGACTTCGGCGGGCAGGGTGGCCGCGTCGGCGGGCGCCGGCGGCGGCGGGGGAGCGGCCAGGGCGGGTTCGCCCTTGCGGAGTTGGTGGGTGATCAGCATCGTCTCGTCGTGCTGCTGCTCGTGCTGGGCGATCATCCCGAAGGCGAACCCGGCGTCCAGCAGCGGCGCGCCCTCCAACGGGCTCGCCGCCAGCAGGTCCAGCACCCGGCCGCGCACCTCGTGGGCGTAGGCGCGGGCCTCGGCGGGCGGCAGCAGCGGCAGGCTGGGGCGCTCGGCGCGGGGGTGCTGGAAGGCGTCGTAGAGCGGGTCGATCTCGGGGTGCATCGGGTCCCGGCCGCCGACGTTGCGCAGCAGCCAGAGCTCCTCCTGGTTGCCGATGTGCGCCAGGTCCCAGACCAGCGGGGACATCAACGGTGAGTGCTGGGCGGTGAGATCGGCGTCCTCGACGCAGTCGGTCAGCGCGGCGGTCCGGTCGCGGGCGGCCAGCAGCTCGGCGGCGATGCTCTCGCGCAGCGCCTCGGTGCCCGTCCCCGGGTCGGCGGTGCCCGTTCCCGGGTCGGCGGGCGGTCGGACGTCGGTCATGGTGCCTCCTCCGGCGGAGTGCGTCGGGTGCCGGAGCGCAGGGCGTCCAGCTGGTCGTCGGCCGGGCAGCGGCCGCGCGCGGGGTAGCGCTCGGCGAACTCGGCGACGGCGGTGCGCAGCCGACCGGTGCCGGGCAGGCGGCCCAGCGCGGCGTCGGCGGCGGCGAAGCAGGTGAGGACGGCGCGGCGCAGCTCGGGGTCGGCGACGGCCAGCGTTGCGGCGCGGCGCCAGGCCTCGCTGCGCGGCGGGCGCGGGCCGGTCGCCCCCTCCCGCCGGTCGAAGGAGTCCAACGGCTCCAGCGCGGCGAACACGGCGTCGGCGGCCACCGGGTCGTCCAGGAGCGCGGTGACGAGGGCGGTGGGCACCACCCAGCCGTCGCCGGGCTGGGCGTCGATCATCCGCAGTTCCAGGTGGCCGCGCGGGCGCACCGGCGGGAACAGCGTGGTGCAGTGGTAGTCCAAGTCGGCGAGCGTGGGCGGGCGTTCGCCCGCACCGCGGATCCAGTCCCGGAAGGTCATTCCGGGCGGGGCCGTCCACGGCATGCCCTCCGGGCGTTGCACGCACAGGACTTGGGCATGCAGCGCGTACCGCGCCCAGGCCTCGCGCGGGTCGCCGTGGTCCGGCTCGGGGGCGAGGGTGCGGCTCGGGTCCATCCGGGACCAGACGGTCTGCCGGGTGGATCGGTGGCCGGTCGGCCTGCCGTCCAGCAGCGGGGAGTTGGCGAAGGCGGCGACCAGCACCGGGCCCAGCCGGTGGACCAGCTGCCAGCGCCGTTCCACCGCGTGCGGGCCGTCCGCGTCACCGGCGTCCAGGCACACCTGAACCGACGCGGTACCGGTCATCATGATCCGGCCCCACGGGCCGGCCGAGTCGAAGAAGCGCTCCATCGCGAGGTAGCGCGGGTGGTCCAGCACCATCCGCCGGGGGCGAACCAACGGGTCCGTCCCGGTACCGGTGAGGCGCAGGCCCTGTGCCGCGAAGGCGGCCCGAAGGGCGGTCAGATCGCGTCGCGTGTCGTCGACGCAGGCCACGAGGCCGGTGGCGGGCGGGGAGCTGAGCTCGACCTGTCCGCCGGGTTCGAGCGTGAGGCGCGAACCGGAGGGGAGCGAGGTGCCGTCCGGGCCGCCGAGGGGCAGCGACTCCAGTGCGGCGTGGAGCAGTTCGGGCCGAACGGGCCGGGTGGGACATCGGTCGTCGTGGACGAACCACTCGACCTCCACACCCACCAGGCGGGGCGGTCCGATCTTGAAACAGACGCCCGACACATGGCTGCGCGCCCCCGATTCGGTCAACGGGGTCACCCCCGGCGGGGGTGTGGGTGCGCTCTGCCGGTCGGGCGGAGTGGTGCGGGATGTCGGTATCACCGGACTCACCATCCTCGGGATCACGATTGCGGCCCGGTCTACCCTGCCCAGTCTGCTACGGAGCATGCGGAGCCGCTCCGCAAATATCGCGTGAATGTTCGTTTCTGCAGGTCGGGCACGTGGCGATCGGGTGAATGCGGGGGTTCGGGGCGGGCTGTGCGCGGGACGTGGGGGCCGCCCTCGGCATGGGCACATGCCCGGGTCACAGGCGGTCCAGCCGGGCCAGGACGGCGTCCAGTACCGGGCCCGGCAGGGCGTAGTTCAGCCGCAGCGAGCCGGTGCCGCCGGGGCCGAAGTCGGCGCCGTCGGAGGCCTCCAGGGCGCAGCGCTCCAGCAGCGCCCGGCGGGCGGCCCCGAGTGGCAGGCCGAGGGCGGCGGCGTCCAGCCAGAGCAGGTAGGAGGCCTGCGGTGCCGAGCGGACGGCGGGGCCGAGTCGCCCGGTGAGTCGGGTGCGGGCGGCGGCGAGGTGGACGAGCAGGGCGTCCAGCCACGGGCCGCCCTCGCGCAGCACGGCGTGCTGCACGGTCTGCTCCAGGAGGCCGCCCTCCCAGAAGCCGTAGCCGGCCAGGGTGTCGGTGAAGCGGGCGCGCAGGGCGGGGTCGGGGACGAGGGCGAAACTGCTGGGAATGCCGGAGCAGTTGAAGGTCTTGCCGACGGAGTTCAGGGTGACCACGCGGTGCCGGAGGGCCGGGTCGACGGTGGTGACGGCGACGGGGTGGGTGTGCCCGGGGTGGGTGAGGTCGCCGTGCACCTCGTCCGAGACGAGCAGCGCGTCCGCCTCGGCCGCCCGCTCGGCGAGGGCGCGCAGCTCGGCGGTGGGCCAGACCCGGGCGGAGGGGTTGTGCGGGCTGCTCAGCAGGACGGCGGCCGTCGGGGAGGGGAGCGGGCCGTCGGGGAGGTGGTAGCCGTCCCGGCCGAGGGGCAGTGGCAGCTCGCGGTAGGCGATCCCCGCTGCACGGCAGAGCTGGGCGAAGCCGGCCCACTCGGGGGTGGGGAAGAGGACGGGCGCCTGCGGGCGGAGGGTGTCCAGCAGGAGGCGCAGCGCGGTGCGCGGACCGCAGGGGAGCAGCAGGACCCAGTCCGGGTCCACTGCCACGCCGTGCCGGGCGCGGTACCAGTCGGCGACCAGGCTCCGCCCGGCCGGGTCGCAGACCGTGTAGCCGAACGCGCGGTGGTGGGCGCGCCGCTCCAGGGCCTCGGCGACGGCGGGCGGGCCGGGCAGGTCCATGTCGGCCAGGCCCAGTGGGATCACGCCGGGGGTCTCGGCCCGGGCCCACTTGCTGCTGCCGGTGCCGGTGCGGTCGAAGGGGGTGTCGAAGGTGAAGGCGGGCTCGGGCGAACGGTGAACAGCTGACAGCTTTCGAAATCTGTTGTCTGTTCGCTGAAATCTGTCGTCTGTCATCTGTTCGCCGCCTCCTCCTCGTCGGCACCCGCCCCGCCGGAGCCGCCCGGACCGGCGCCCGCCCCGCCGGGGCCGCCACTCGCCAAGTACGCCGCGAGCCCCCGCCGCCCCCGGTGCATCATGACCGCATGGTTGGCCCTGAACAGCGGGTGCAGCGGCAGGGCGAGTCGCCGCAGCAGGGGCTTGCCGGGCCGAGTGTCCTCCTCGAACAGCACCCTGCACCCCGCGCTGCCGGGCCCGTCCGGCCCACTCGGCCCGCTCGGCCTGTCCGGCCCGTCCGGCGTGACCGTGAACCGCGACCACCCGTTGAGGTCGCCCCGCATCGCCACCTCCAGCACCCCGGCGCCCGGGTCGCGCAGGGTCGCCTCCAGGTGGATCACCAGCCGGTACGGCAGCAGTGCGCGCACCACCACCTCCCCGGCATCCTGGCGGGTCTGCCGGACCTCGCGGATCTCCGGCCACCACAGCGGGTAGCCCTGGACGTCCTCCAGTGCCGCGTACGCCGCCGAGGCCGGTGCCGCGAGTCGCCACACGCCCTGGAAGCGGTAGTGGTTGGGGTCCACGCGCCACACCCTAGCCGGGCCCGTGCCGCGCCACGGCGGAACGCCGGTGGACCGCCGCCGAGTTGGCGCCCGCCCCGCGCGTCCCGGGTGCCCGGGTGCTCCGCAACGGCCTCGAACGGCGGGTAAACGCTCATCAAAGGACGCGGTTCGCGGGGAATGGCGCATTCCGCTTGCGGCCGTTCGGGGTGCGGGGGAGGATCCTCCGTGCTTGTAGTCTCATCAGTCACAGCAGCATCCCCAGGCGCTGCACCCCCGGAACCGGAGTGAAGGAGTCACAGGCATGCGGCGACCGAGCTGGGTACCGGAAGACATGGACCTGGACAAACCGAACGCCGCGCGGGTCTACGACTACTACCTGGGGGGCTCGCACAACTTCGAGGTCGACCGGGAGATGGCCCGCAAGGCGATGTCCATGTGGCCCGAGCTGCCGCAGATCATGCGCTCCAACCGGGCCTTCCTGCGCCGCGCCGTGACCTTCCTCGCCGAGCGCGGCGTCACCCGCTTCCTGGACATCGGCTCCGGCATCCCCACCTTCGGCGCGGTGCACGAGATCGCCCGCGTGATCCGGCCCGAGGCCGAGGTCGTCTACGTGGACCGCGACCCGGTCGCCGTCGCGCACAGCCGCCTGCTGATGCAGGACGACCCGCGCAGCGCCGTGGTCCAGGCCGACCTGCGCGACGTCGAGGACCTGATGGCCCGCCCCGAGGCGATCGAACTGCTGTCCGCCGGTGAGCCGGTGGCCGTGTTGCTGGTGGCCGTCGCCCACTTCGTCAGCGACGACGAGGACCCCTGGAAGCTGGTCGGCGCGATCCGCGACGCGCTCCCCGCCGGCAGCGCGCTGGTCCTCTCGCACGCCTCCCTGGAGGCCCGACCGGACCAGGCCGAGGACCACCAGAAGCTCTACCGGATGACCCCGACCCCGCTGACCATGCGCACCCGCGAGCAGGTCACCGCGATGTTCGCCGGCTTCGAGCTGGTCGAGCCGGGCGTGGTCCACCTGCCGCAGTGGCGCCCGGACCAGCCGGACACGGTCGGCGAGCACCCCGAGCGGATCGCCGGGGTGGCGGGCGTGGGGTTCCGCCCTTGAGCCGTCGCCACGGGAGAGCAGCCGACGACCGTACGCCCCGTGCGGCGGCCGCCGGGCCTCCCGCCGTGCGTACGACGGTCCGGCCCCGGCGCACGACGGCCCGCGGAACCGGAGCCCTCGGATGAGCGGCACCACCCCGGTGAACGGCAGCGGCGAGCGGTTCCACGAGGACTGGGGCCGGCTGCTCTCCGCCGACCACGGCATCGTCGTCCACCCGGGTCTGCTCGGTCGCCTGGTCGCCCGCACTGCCGCGCTGCTGCACCGCGCCCAGGTGGAGGAGCCCTTCGAGCCGCGGCTGGCCGCCCAGGCCGGCGCCGAACTGGTCGACGCGCACTTCACCGACCCGGTCCTGCTCGCCCGCACGGTCGAACTGCTCCAGGCCCAGCCGGTCGGCGACGACCGCGGCCCCGCGCTGACCGGCGCCTTCGCGGCCGGCTGGGCCAACGCCCTGCGCGAGCGCACCCTGCGCGAGCAGGAGGCCATCCGCACCGCCGCCGACGCCGCCCGCCAGGAGGCCGAGCGCGCGCTGCGCGCCTCCGAGGCCCGGTTCCGCGCCCTGTTCGAGAGCGCCGCGATCGGCATCGCCATCGGCGACACCGACGGCAACATCCTGGCCGTCAACAAGGCCGTGCAGGAGCTGTTCGGAGCGGGGCCGGACGACATGATCGGCCGCCGGGTCGACGACCTCGTCCACCCCGAGGACACCCCGGGCGTCTGGGAGGCCTACGAGGAGCTGATCAGCGGCAAGCGGGAGTACTTCCAGTTCGACAAGCCGTACTACCGCCAGGACGGCGAGGTGGTCTGGACCCACCTGACCGTCTCGCTGATCCGCGACGACGACGGCCTCCCGCAGTACCAGGTCGCGATGCTCGAGGACGTCACCGACCGCTACCGGCTCCAGGAGCGGCTGCGCCACCAGGCCACCCACGACCCGCTGACCGGCCTGCCCAACCGCGCCGCCTTCTTCGAACGGCTGGAGAAGCTGTTCGAGGAGCCGGAGCCGGGCGCCCGGTTCGGCCTCTGCTACGTCGACCTCGACGGCTTCAAGGTGGTCAACGACAGCCTCGGCCACGACATGGGCGACCAGCTGCTGTCCGCCGTCGCCGCCCGGCTGAAGGCCGCCCTCACCCCGCTCGGCCACCTGGTGGCCCGGCTCGGCGGCGACGAGTTCGTCGTCCTGCTGGAGAACTGCCGCGGCGAGCAGGAGGCGGTGGCCGCCGCCAAGACCGTGCTCAAGGCGTTGGCCGGGCCGGTGCTGATCGGCGACCACAAGCTCGCCGTCGGCGCCAGCGTCGGCGTGCTGGAGCGGCGGGTGTCCACCACCACCCCCGGCGCAGCCGTCCGGGCCGCCGACCTCACGCTCTACCGCGCCAAGGAGGCCGGCCGCGGCCGCTGGACGCTGTTCGACCCCCAGGAGAACGCCCGCGCGGTCAGCCGCTACGCGGTGTCGGTGCGGATGCCGGCCGCCCTGGACCGCGGCGAGTTCTTCATCGACTACCAGCCGCTGTACAAGCTCGCCGACGGCCGGATGGCCGCCGTGGAGGCGCTGGTGCGCTGGCGCCACCCGCAGCTCGGCGTGCTCGGCCCGGACGAGTTCGTCACCACCGCCGAGGAGACCGGGCTGATCATGCCGCTCGGCCGCTGGGTGCTGGAACAGGCCTGCGGCCAGGCCGCCGACTGGATCAAGCAGTACGGCGACGCCGCGCCCCAGCTGAACGTCAACCTGGCGGTGCGGCAGGCGCGCAGCGCCGCACTGGTCACCGACCTCGGGCGGATCCTGGACAGCACCGGCCTGGACCCGGCCCGGCTGCAGCTGGAGATCACCGAGTCGACCGTGGTCGGCCCCGAGGACGAGGCGCTGCGCACCCTGCACGGACTGGTCGACCTCGGCGTCTCGCTGGCCGTGGACGACTTCGGCACCGGCTGGTCCAACCTCGCCTACCTGCGCGACCTGCCGGTCTCCGGGCTGAAGATCGCCGGGTCCTTCGTCGGCGACCTGCACGACCCGGCGAAGGACGGCGCCACCGGGTGGCGGATCGTCAGCGGCCTGGTGTCGATGGCACACACCCTCGGACTGACCGTCACCGCCGAGGGCGTGGAGACCCGCAAGGACGCCGAGCGGCTGCGCACCATGGGCTGCGACTGGGCGCAGGGCTGGCACTTCGGCCGCCCGGTGCAGCCGGCCGAGATCGCCCGCCGGATCGTCGAGGAGCCGAAGGGGCGCCCCGTCGGGGAGCGCTGAGCCGGGCCGTGGTACCGGTGCCGTGCGGGCCCGGTCGCGGTGCGGAAACAGTTCCGGGAAGCGTTCCGAAAGCACCCGACACCCGTGCCCGGTATGCGGGATGATGGCGCGTCAAAATCACCACCCGGCACCGGTGCGCCCACGGTCACGGCCCCGCACCGGCCCCGGGGAGCGGGGAGGGGAGCGCCAGCCATGGGCGCAACGGAGGACGCCGGCCCGGCCGACGGGGATCGACGCGGGGTGGCGCCGGGAGACGGCCCCGGACCGGGGGAGCCGCCGCGGACCAGGGTGGACCGCGGTTCGCGGGACCGTCGGCGCGGCGCGCAGGCTGGTACGGACCGGCCGTCCCGGCTCGGCGCCCAGCCGCACACCCGGGTGGACCCGCAGGCCGGGACCAGGCGGACGCCCGGGCCGCGCTACGACCCGGAGGCCGGGACCAAGGTCCAGCGGGGCGCCCCGCGGCGCTTCGACCCGGACGCGACCACCGAGGTCGTCCGGCCCCGGGCCGCCGCCGGCCCGTCCGCGAGCCCGACGCCCGGCCCGTCCGCAGGCCCGTCCTGGCAGGACAACATCGGCCCCGGGCCCGTCCCGGGCGGCGGGTTCGCGGCGGGCGGCTTCACCGGGGCCGAAGTCGGCGGCCCGTCCGAGGCCGCCGGCCCGTCCGAGGCGACCTTCCCGGACGCCCTGCGGGACCGCTTCACCCCGCTGGGCAAGGCCGGGGCCGGCGCCGAGGGCACCGTCTGGTACGTCCGGCGCACCGACGGCGGCCGTGACGCCGCGGTCAAGGTGGCCGCCGTCGGCCAGCCGATGGACCACGACCTGCTTGCCCACCTGCGCAACGACGGCTTCCGCCGGCACGTCCCGCACCTGATCGACTTCGGGCGGGTGCGCCACCACGGCGCCGTGGTCGACTGGGTGGCGATGGAGTACCTGCCGGTCACCCTCTCCGCGCACGTCGCCGAGCTGCGCCGCAGCGGCGCGCACACCGACCCGCGGACCACCGAGCAGATCGTCTACGAGCTGGTCTCCCTGCTGGAGTTCTGGCAGCGGCGGATCCAGCGCAACCCGCTGGACTTCAAGCCCGCCAACATCCTGGTGCGCCCGGGCCGCGGGCCCGGCGAGTTCGTGATCGCCGACTTCGGCGGGGTCGACCGGCTCACCGACAGCCGCCGGTTCACCTCCGCGATGATGGTCACCGTCGCCTACATGGCGCCCGAGCAGCTGGCGGGCAAGAACCACGAGGCGGGGCCCTGGTGGGGGCTCGGCAACGTGCTGTACGAACTGTTCGTCGGTCGCCCGCGGTTCGTCGGCGCGGACGGCGAGCGGGCCGCCGACCAGGAGTTGGAGCTCGAGCTCGTCATGGGCGAGGAGGTGGACCTCGCCGCCGTCGCCAACCAGCGCCAACTGCTGCTCCTCCAGGGCCTGTTCACCAAGAAGCCGGAGGACCGCTGGACGGCTCCGGAGGTCCGCAGCTGGCTGGCCGGCGGCAGCCCCGAGGTGATCCGGCGCCGCCTGCGGGCCCGCCGTCCGATCACCTTCCTCGGGGACCCGTTCACCGACCCGGTCCGGCTCACCGAAGTGCTGCTGCGCAACTCCGGCGCGGCGGCGCGCTGGCTCGCGGCGGTGGGGGCGGAGCGGCTGCGCGACTGGCTGCGCGACGAGGTCAAGGACTCCGTCTTCGACCTCCACTACCTCACCGACGTGGTCCGCGCGCCCGGCTCCCGGCGCGAGGCGATGGCCGCCGTCGCCGTGCTCGCCCTCGGCGCCGCCTACGCCCCGTCCGCCGTGCCGCACTACCGTGACCGGCCGATCGACACCGCCGGACTGGAGCGGATCGCCACCGAACCGGACGGCGCCGCGTTCATCGACGAGCTGGTGCGCGGCGGCGCGCCCGCCGTGGTGGCCCGCTACGACTGCTTCCACCCCGAGTGCTCCGGCGAGCACTGCTCGCGGCTGCTCGCGCTGGCCGGGCTGCCGGACGTGCTGGCCGAAGTGGAGCGGACCGCCGGGACGGTCGGCGGCGGTCGGCGTGGCGGCGACGGACTCAGCCCGGAGGAGCGCGAGGAGGCGCACCGGCTGGCGGTCTGGCTCAGCATCCGCCCCGAGGAGCGCTACCGGTTGCTGGGCCGGCTCTCCCCGCTGCCCGCCGCGCTGCACCGGCTGCCGCTGCCCGTACGGGTGTCGGAGCTCGCCGCGGTGGTCGCGGCGGCGGTGGTGGACGGGACGCTCGTGGCGGGCGCCGCGGCCAGGGCGACCGTCCGTTCGGCGGCCCGGCGGCCGGCACCCGATCCGGAGGCGGCCACCCCTCGGGACGTGGTGCGGCGCCGCTGGTCGGCGCTGCGGCGGCGGGCGGTGGCGGCGGACCAGAGCGAGGTCGCGGGGCGGGCGGCGTTGGTGGCCGCGGAGGCGCTGCGACGGCGCGGCCGCGGGCGGGTCGAGCGGCCCGAACCGGAGGCCGGCGCGCCGCACCAGGGGCGGGTGGCCCGGCTGTGGCAGGGCCGGCGCCGTCGGCCGCCGGTGGACTGGTCGGCCCGGCTGCGGCTCTGGTGGCCGTACGCCCGCACCATGCTGCCGCGCCGGGTGGGGGCGGTCGCGCTGCTGGTGATCGGGCTCGGGCTGCTGCTGTGGGCGGGGGCGGTGCTGCGCTACCCGATCGAGGCCGGGCAGAAGCTGGACCTCTCGCCGGACCTGTTCGGCGGGCGGCTGCACCTGGCCGGTCGGCACGCGGCCGAGCAGGTGGTCGGCAAACTGGGCGCGGCCTTCGTCGCGGCCGCGGTGCTCGCCTTCTTCCCGGCGCGGGTCGGCTTCGGTACCGCGCTGCTGACCGGCGCCGGGGCCTTCGCGATCGGCTACCTGCGGCTCGGGCCGCCGATGACGGCCGTGGAGGCGCCGCAGCCGGTGGCCGACCGGGTGGTCATGTTCGAGGGCGGGATGGGGAGTTGGGCCGGGATCGCGGCGGTGGTGGCGATCGTGGTGGCCCTTGTCCTGATCGAGCGGGCGGCGAACCGACTGCTGAAGCCCGCCCAGCAGGCCCGGGGGCGGGTCCGGGAGTCCTGGCGGGAGCTCGACCGGCGGGCCGCGCGGGCCGCCGGGCACCCGACGCGGGCCGTTCCGGCGGCTGGGCGCTGGGGTACGGGCGGCGCGGGAACGCGGGAGCGGCTGCGGTTCGCGCTCGGGAGCACCGGGGTGCTGGTCCTGCTGCTGTGGGCGGCGGTCGAGGTGCGGCTCGCGGCCACCGGGGTGCACCGGACGCCGGACTCCTGGGGGACGGGGCAGACCGGTGCGGGGTACCAGGCCGGGTTCGTCGTCCTGCTGCTGGTGATGTCGCTGCTGACCACGCTCGGGACGCTGGCCACCGCGCGGGTCCTGTTCGTCTGCTGGATCCTCGGCACGCTGTTCCTGGGCGCCTGGCCCGGCGCGCTGGGGCCGGTCGAGGCACTGCGGATACCGGTGTTCGAGGGGCTGTTCGGCACGGTCGCGGGGGTGTGGGGGCACGGGGCCTTCTGGGCCGCGCTGCTGGTGGCGCTGCCGGTGGCGGCGTACGGGGTGCCGCGAACAGTGCGTGGGCGCGCGGGGCGGGGTGAGGGCGGTGGGGTGACGACTAACGGATGACAGCTGACAGCTGACGGATGACAGATTTCGAAATCTGTCATCCGTCAGCTGTTTTCTGCTAGTTGTTCTCTGTCGGCCGTCGGCTCTCGGCTACCAGCCGGCAGCTGAGAGCCGCCCGCCCTCAGCCCACCAGCCGGGAGAGCTCGATCGAGTGCCCGGTCCGTTCCACCTTCGCCTTCAGGTAGCGGACGTTGCTCGCCGACAGGTGGACCCCGGTCGGCACCCGGTGACGGACGGTGACCCCGAGCTCGGCCAGCTGGGCGGCCTTGTCCGGGTTGTTGCTCAGCAGGTCGATGCCGGCGGCGCCGAGCGTGCCGAGCATCTGGGCGGCCGCGGTGTAGTCCCGGCCGTCCTCGGGCAGGCCGAGCGCGGTGTTGGCGTCGTAGGTGTCCATCCCGGAGTCCTGCAGGGCGTAGGCGTCGAGCTTGTTGTACAGCCCGATGCCCCGGCCTTCCTGGCGCAGGTAGAGCAGGTAGCCGCCGGCCTCGCTGATCCGCTCCACCGACTCGCGCAGCTGCGGGCCGCAGTCGCAGCGGTCCGAGCCGAAGACGTCGCCGGTCAGGCACTCGGAGTGCAGTCGCACCAGCGGCGTCCCGCCGTCCGGGACCGCGCCGAGGGCGAGCGCCAGGTGCTCGGCGCCGTCGGCGAGGCCGTGGAAGGTGAAGACCTCCGCCTCCGCGCGGTAGCCGTCGGGGAAGGTCAGTGGGATGCGCACGCGCGAGCGCACCGTGGCGGCGCCGGGCTGAGGCATGGATGGGCCTCCGTCGATCGGGGGTGGACCGGGTTGGATCGCTCCGGATCCGGATGGATCCGGGCGGATCGGATGTCGACCGTACTCTGCTGTTCCAATTTGAACAACTGCGTACTGCCGGTGACCGACCCGACTGCGGAGGCGGACAACACCCCATCCGCCCCGGCTGTTCCCGTTCGGCGGTCCAGCATGTGGAAGGTGTGGGGGTCGCGGTGTGGACACTGCGAGACTTCGTCCCGTTTCCTGGGCACGGGAACGCCTCGCGCACGACCACCGACGACCACGGAAGGTCCTGATCAGATGCCCACGAGCCGTGCCACCACCACCTCCACCGCCGCCTCCCAGCCCCGGTTCGACGCCGAACAGCGCGCGATCGAGACCCTCTACACGGACGTGGTCCGCCGCAACAAGGGCGAGGCGGAGTTCCACCAGGCCGTCCACGAGGTCCTGGAGACCCTGGCCCCGGTGCTCGCCCACCGCCCCGAACTCCTCGACGCCCGGATCATCGAGCGGATCTGCGAGCCCGAGCGGCAGCTGATGTTCCGGGTGCCGTGGACCGACGACTCCGGCGCCATTCACGTCAACCGCGGATTCCGGGTGGAGTTCAGCAGCGCCCTCGGCCCGTACAAGGGCGGGCTGCGCTTCCACCCCTCGGTGAACCTCGGCATCGTCAAGTTCCTCGGCTTCGAGCAGATCTTCAAGAATGCGCTCACCGGACTGGCGATCGGCGGCGGCAAGGGCGGCTCCGACTTCGACCCCAAGGGTCGCTCGGACGCCGAGATCATGCGGTTCTGCCAGTCCTTCATGACCGAGTTGCACCGCCACCTCGGCGAGCACACCGATGTCCCGGCCGGTGACATCGGCGTCGGCGGCCGCGAGATCGGCTACCTGTTCGGCCAGTACAAGCGGATCACCAACCGCTACGAGGCCGGCGTGCTCACCGGCAAGGGCCTCGGCTGGGGCGGCGCGCAGGTCCGCACCGAGGCCACCGGCTACGGCTGCGTGCTGTTCACCGCCGAGATGCTGCACAGCCGGGGCGGGAGCCTGGACGGGCGCCGGGTGGCCGTCTCCGGCTCCGGCAACGTGGCCCTGTACGCGATCGAGAAGGCGCAGCAGCTCGGTGCGACGGTGCTCACCTGCTCCGACTCCTCCGGGTACGTGGTGGACGAGAAGGGCATCGACCTCGACCTGCTCAAGGAGGTCAAGGAGGTCCGGCGCGGCCGGGTGGCCGAGTACGCCGAACTGCGCGGCAGCCACGTGCGGTTCGTCGAGGGCCCGGGCCTGTGGAGTGTGCCCTGCGACGTCGCGCTGCCCTGCGCCACCCAGAACGAGCTGACCGAGGCGGACGCGCTCGCCCTGGTGCGGAGCGGGGTGCTGGCGGTCGCCGAGGGCGCCAACATGCCCACCACCCCCGAGGCGGTGCGGGTGTTCCAGGAGGCCGGGGTGGCCTTCGGCCCGGGCAAGGCGGCGAACGCGGGCGGCGTCGCGACCAGTGCGCTGGAGATGCAGCAGAACGCCTCGCGCGACTCCTGGAGCTTCGAGCGCACCGAGGAGCGGCTGGCCGGGATCATGAAGCACATCCACGACTCCTGCTTCACCACCGCCGAGCGCTACGGCCACCCCGGCGACTACGTGGTGGGCGCGAACATCGCCGGCTTCGAGCTGGTCGCGGACGCGATGCTGGCCCAGGGCCTGGTCTGACCCCGGGTTCGCGCCGGTCACCCGGCAGTCGGTGCCCGACCGCAGCGGGCACCGATTGTCGGGTGCGGCAAGGTGGGTCCTTCCTACGGTGGTGATCGACAAGGGAAGGACGGGGTCGGTGTGCTGGAGCACCTGAACCGGGCGATGGAACGGATCGACCGGAACCTGGCCGGTGAGATCGACGTGGCCGAACTGGCGCGGATCGCGATGACGTCGGAGTACCACTTCCGGCGGCTGTTCTCGATGCTCGCCGGGATGCCGCTGTCGGAGTACGTCCGACGCCGACGGCTGACCGTCGCCGGGGCCGAAGTACTCGACGGCGAGCGGACGTTGCTCGACATCGCGGTCCGGTACGGATACACCTCGGGCGAGGCGTTCGCCCGGGCGTTCCGCTCGATGCACGGGGTCGGGCCGGGGGAGGCCCGGCGCGACGGTGCGGTGCTCACCTCCCAGCCCCGGATGTCCTTCCGACTCATCGTGGAGGGAAGCAGCAGCATGGAATACCGGATCGTCGAGAAGCCGGACTTCCGGATCGTCGGTCGGAAGGCCCGGGTGCCCCTGATCTACCTGGGCGTCAACCCGCACATCGCCGAGTTCATCAAGGGGCTCGGGGCGGAGACCGTCGAGCGGATCACGGCCCTGACCGGCAAGGACCCGCTCGGCATCGTCTCGGTGACCGACGACTTCTCGCCCAACCGCGAGGAGGGCTCCGAACTCGACTACTGGCACGCGGTGGTGGCGCGCGAGGACGCCGTCGTCCCGGACGACCTGGAGGTCCTGGACGTCCCGGCCGGGACCTGGGCCGTGTTCACCAACAAGGGGGCGTTCCCGCAGGCGCTGCAGGAGATGTGGGGGGACGTGGCCAGCCAGTGGTTCCCGTCCAACCCGTACGAGGCCCGGCCGGGCCCGGAGGTCCTGAAGACCCGCTTCGTTCCGGGGACGGGCGACGCTGAGGCGGAGCTCTGGATTCCGGTGACGCGGGCCGTGCGGGCCTGACAGCTGACAGAGTACTGCTGACAACTAACAGTCGACAGATAACAGATTTCGAAATCTGTTATCTGTCGACTGCCTTTCGTTCGCGCCCCTTCGCGTCCCTCCGTCTCCCGCCGCCCCCGTCGCCCCTCCTCCGCCGCCGCCCCCGTCCACCCCCGTTCGGCCCACCAGCGCCCGCCTCCACCCCGCCGCGCCCCGCATGCTGGGGCAGGGGAACAGGGGGCCGCAGGCCGCTACCCGAGGAGTGGGATCACCGATGGCCAAGGCGTTCGGCTTCGTCGACTACGGCGGACCGGAGACACAGGAGTTCCTCGACCGTCCCACGCTGGAGGCCGGCCCCGGCCAACTGGCGATCACAGTCCACGCCGCCGGGGTGAACCCGGTGGACTGGAAGGTGCGCCGGGGCTTCCTCGGCCGCGAACGCCAACTCCCCGCCGTGATGGGCCAGGAGGCCTCCGGCGTGGTGCAGCAGGTCGGCCCCGGGGTCACCGGGTTCACCCCCGGCGACGAGGTGTTCGGCCTCGCCGCCGCCGGAGCCTTCGCCGAACAGACGCTGCTGCGCGCCGAGTTGAGCGCCCTCAAGCCCGGGGCCGTCGACTTCGACCAGGCCGCGACGCTCTGCGTCTCGGTCGCCACCGCCGACGACGCCGTGCGCCAACTCGCCCTCGGCGCCGGGCGGACCTTGCTGATCCTCGGCATCGCCGGCGGGGTCGGCAGCGCCGCTGCCCAGATCGCCCGCAGCCAGGGTCTGACCGTACTCGGCACCGCGAGCGACACCAACCGCGAGTACGTGGAGTCCCTCGGCGCCACCCAGGTCCGCTACGGCGACGGCGTCGTCGAGCGGATCACCGCGGCGGCCCCCGACGGCGTCGACGGCGTCCTCGACCTGGTCGGCGGCGACGCCCTGAAGGCCGTGGCCGGGGTGATCGGCGATCGCACCGAACTGGTCAGCACCGCCGACCCGACCGTCGCCGCCGAACTCGGCGGCCGCTATGTCACCCGCTCCACCACCTCCGAGACCCTCGCCGCCCTGGCCGTACTCGTCGCCACCGGTGACCTGGACCCCCAGGTCACCGGCCGCTACCCGCTCGCCCATGCCGCCGCGGCGGTCGCCGCGGTCGAGTCCGGGCATGCCCGCGGCAAGGTTGTCCTCGAAGTCTCCTGAAACAATCACCACTTGACGAGCAATCAGCCATAGCAGCCGGAGAGCAAGAGCCATGAAGCAGACCTCCGTCACCACCAACGCCCCGTGCTGGGTCGAACTGGGCACCTCCGACCCGGCCGCCGCCACGGCCTTCTACCGCGAGCTGTTCGGCTGGCGCCCCGACGGCGATGTCCGCCCCGACGCGGGCGACTACACCCAGATGTTCCTGGGCGAGGCCTCGGCCGCCGCCATCACCCTGCGGCACGCGCCGCAGCAGCCGATCGCCTGGACGGTGGCCTTCGCGGTCGCCGACGCCGGCGCCACCGCCAAGAGGATCGAGGCCGAGGGCGGCCGCGTCCTCAAGGCGCCCAGCGACGTGTTCGACCTCGGAGTCTTCGCGGTGGTCGCCGACCGGTCCGGCGCGGCCTTCATCCTCTGGCAGGCCCGCGCCTTCCCGGGCGCCGACGTGTTCAACGAGCCCGGTTCGCTCGGCTGGGTGGAACTGCTCACCCGCGACCCGGCCGGCGCGAGAGCCTTCTATCCGGCGGTCTTCGGCTGGTCCGTCGCCCCGTCCGAGCACTACACCCAGTGGGGCCTGGACGGCCAGGACTTCGGCGGCATGCTGGTGATGGGCGAGAACTTCCCGCCCGAGGTGCCGCCGCACTGGCTGCCGTACTTCTCGGTCGCCGACGTCGACAACACGGTCGAGCGGGCGGTCGCCCTCGGCGCGCAGGTGCTGATGCCGAGCTACTCGATGCCGGGCGGGCGGCGGATCGCCGTGCTGCGTGACGCCCAGGGCGCCGCGTTCGGCGTCTACACCGCCCCGGCGGGCAGCTGAGCGGAGGGCACTGGACGGCGGGCACCAATCAGCGGGCACCGAACGGCGGGGACTAAACGGCGGGGAGCTGAGCCGAGCGCCGGGAAGCCCGCGAGCGCCACCCGCCCAGCGCCGCCGCCGTGACCAGCAGCGCGCCCAGCGGCACCACGTCGCCGACCCGGTCGTACCAGGTCAGCGTCCCCGGCGCGGTGAGCGGCAGCCGTACGGTCAGCGCCCCGGTGCGGTCGGTGCCGAGCCGGGCCAGCTCCCGGCCCTGGGCGTCGAAGGCGGCCGAGACCCCGGTCAGCGAGGCCTGCACGGCGGGACGCCCGGTCTCGGCGGCCCGGATCGCCGCCAGCGCGACGTGCTGCTCGGGCGCCCAGGTGTGCTGGAAGGTCGAGGTCGAGGACTGGTAGACCAGCACCCGGGCGCCGTCCCGAGCCGCCGTCCGGGCCATGTCCGGGAACGTCGACTCGAAGCAGATCAGCGCGCCGACCGGCAGCGGCCCGCCCGCCCGGTCGATGGCCGGCAGCACGTGGAAGGCGCTGCCGGGCGCCCGGTTCTCGCCCGCCGCCCGGCTGACCCCGGCGATCCAGCCGAGCGCCGGGCGCAGCGGGATGTACTCGCCGAAGGGCACCAGGCGGATCTTGCGGTAGCGGTCCACCACGCCCCCCGGGGAGACCAGCACCGCGTCCTTGGAGATCCGCCCGTCGGCCTTGCGGGCGTCCTCCCCGGCCATGATCTCGGCGCCGGTGGTCGCCGCGAGCCGGCGCAGCGCGTCCAGGGTGACCGGGTCGTGGTCCAGGTCGGCGGCGGTGCTGCTCTCGCCCCACACCACCAGGTCCAGCGGCTGCCCGACCAGGGCGGCGGTCGCCCGGGCGCTCGCGTCGAACCGCGCCTGCGGGTCCTCCACGATGCCCGGCTGGACCAGCGCCACCGTCACCGCGCCGGTGCGGACCGGCGCCTGGCGCAGCGCGAACAGCAGCGGACCGGCGGCCAGCAGCAGCACGGCGGTCAGCGCCGCGACCGCCCGAGGCCGCCGGTGCACCGCGGTCAGCACGATCAGCACCGCGGTGTTCACCGCCGCGATCGCCGCGCTGACCAGCCAGATCCCGCCCGCCGAGGCCAGCCCGAGGACCGCCGGGTGCTGCCACTGGGTGGCGCCGAGCAGCGCCCAGGGCCCGCCGAGCGCGGGCCAGGACCGCGCGTACTCGGTGGTCACCCAGACCGCCGGGACGACCAGCAGCGCCAGCAGCGCCCGACGCGTGGTCAGCGCAGGGCGCAGCAGCCGGTGCACCGCGTACCCGACCGCGCCCTGCAGCGCCCCGAACAGCACCGCCAGCACCGGCAGCCCGGGTCCGATGGACGGCACCAGCCAGTACATCGCGGTCAGGATGAACCCCGCCCCGAACCACCAGCCGCGCACCGACGCCTCCCGCCCCGACGGGGCCCGCTGCATCAGCAGCAGCCCGGGAACCAGCCCGACCCACGCGAGCCAGGCCTGCCCCGGCGCCGGGAACGCCAGCACCGGCAGCGCCCCGGCCGCCAGCGCCCCGAACCGCGCCCGGTACCGGTGCGGCGCGCGCGGCGCCCCCTCCCCCGCGGTGGAGCCGGTAGTCGAGTCGGCGGTCGAATCGGCAGTCGAGTCGGCGGCCCGGGTGGCGGCCGAACCGCCGGCCGGGGTGGCGGTCGTGCTCAGGGCTTGGCGTGCGTGAGCGATGCGGCGCGACATGCCCCGTATTGTCCGCTTGGGCGCCGAACGCCACCAGTGGCCCCGTCACCCGAATGGATGACGGGAACGCCACGTTTCGAACACGGTGGCTTCGTGCCACCCGGCAGATCAGCCCTCGCCGCCCTCCAGGTCGCCCTCGGTCTCCAGGAACGCGGCCTGCAGCTGCTGGATCAGTTCCGGGTCCGGCTGTTCCCACAGCCCGCGGCTGGCCGCCTCCAGCAGGCGCTCGCTGATCCCGTGCAGTGCCCACGGATTGGCGCCGGCCAGGAACTCCCGGTTGACCGGGTCGAGGACGTACTCCTGGGTCAGCTTCTCGTACATCCAGTCCGCGACCACGCCGGTCGTGGCGTCGTAGCCGAACAGGTAGTCGACCGTCGCGGCCATCTCGAAGGCGCCCTTGTAGCCGTGGCGGCGCATCGCCTCGATCCAGCGCGGGTTGACCACCCGGGCGCGGAAGACGCGGGCGGCCTCCTCGGTCAGGGTGCGGGTGCGGACCGTCTCCGGGCGGGTCGAGTCGCCGATGTAGGCGGTCGGTGCCTTGCCGGTGAGGGCGCGGACGGTGGCCACCATGCCGCCGTGGTACTGGAAGTAGTCGTCCGAGTCCGCGATGTCGTGCTCGCGGGTGTCGGTGTTCTTCGCGGCGACGGTGATCCGCTTGTACGCGGTCTCCATCTCCTCGCGCGCCGGGCGCCCGTCCAGCCCGCGGCCGTACGCGTAGCCGCCCCAGACCGTGTACACCTCGGCCAGGTCGGCGTCGGTGCGCCAGTCCCGGCTGTCGATCAGCTGGAGCAGGCCCGCGCCGTAGGTGCCCGGGCGGGAGCCGAAGACGCGGACGGTGGCCTTGCGCTCGTCGCCGTGCACCGCGAGGTCGGCCTGCACGTGGGCCCGGACGAAGTTGTCCGCGTCGGCCTCCTCCTGGGCGGCGGCCAGGCGCACCGCGTCGTCCAGCAGCGCGACCACGTGCGGGAAGGCGTCCCGGAAGAAGCCGGAGATGCGCAGCGTGACGTCGATGCGCGGGCGGCCCAGTTCGTCCAGCGGGATCGGCTCCAGGCCGGTGACCCGGCGCGAGGCGTCGTCCCAGACCGGTCGGACGCCGAGCAGGGCGAAGGCCTCGGCGATGTCGTCACCGGCGGTGCGCATCGCACTGGTGCCCCAGAGCGAGAGACCGACCGAGGGCGGGTAGGCGCCGTCGTTGTCGGCCCGGTAGCGCTCGATCAGCGAGGCGGCGAGCGCCTGGCCGGTCTCCCAGGCGAGCTTGCTGGGGACGGCCTTCGGGTCGACGGAGTAGAAGTTGCGGCCGGTCGGCAGCACGTTGACCAGGCCGCGCAGCGGCGAGCCGGACGGCCCGGCCGGAACGAAGCCGCCCTGGAGCGCGTGCAGCACGGCGTCCAGCTCGTCGGTGGTGGCCGCCAGGCGCGGCACCACCTGGGTGGCGGCGAAGGTCAGCACCTCGCGGACGGCCTCCGGCAGCCCGGCGGCGACCTTCTCCACCGCCTCGGGCGCCCAGTCCTGCGCCTCCATCGCCTCGACCAGGGCGCGGGCCTGTGCCTCGGCCGCGTCGGTGGCACCGAGGGTGAGTGCGGCCTCGTCCAGGCCGAGCGCCTCGCGCAGACCGGGCAGCGCGCTGACGCCGCCCCAGATCTGCCGGGCACGCAGGATGGCGAGCACGATGTTGACCCGGTCGGTGCCGGCCGGGGCCTGGCCGAGGACGTGCAGACCGTCGCGGATCTGGGCGTCCTTGACCTCGCAGAGCCAGCCGTCGACGTGCAGCAGGAAGTCGTCGAAGCCGTCGTCCTCGGGGCGCTCGTCGAGGCCGAGGTCGTGGTCCAGCTTGGCGGCCTGGATCAGGGTCCAGATCTGGGCGCGGATCGCGGGCAGCTTGGCCGGGTCCATCGCGGCGATGTTGGAGTGCTCGTCGAGCAGCTGCTCCAACCGGGCGATGTCGCCGTAGGAGTCGGCGCGGGCCATCGGCGGCACCAGGTGGTCGACCAGGGTGGCGTGGGCGCGGCGCTTGGCCTGGGTGCCCTCGCCCGGGTCGTTGACCAGGAAGGGGTAGATCAGCGGCAGGTCGCCGAGGACGGCGTCCGGGCCGCACTCGGCGGACAGCGCGGCGGTCTTGCCGGGCAGCCACTCCAGGTTGCCGTGCTTGCCGAGGTGGATGACGGCGTGGGCGCCGAAGCCGCCGTCCTCCTGCGCGGCCTCGATCCAGCGGTAGGCGGCCAGGTAGTGGTGGCTCGGCGGCAGGTCGGGGTCGTGGTAGATGGCGACCGGGTTCTCGCCGAAGCCGCGCGGCGGCTGGATCAGCACCAGCAGGTTGCCGGAGCGGATCGCGGCCAGCACGATGTCGCCGTCCGGGTTCTGCGAGCGGTCGACGTACAGCTCGCCGGGGGCCGGGCCCCAGTGCTCCTCGACCTGCTCGCGCAGGGCCTGGGGGAGCGTGGCGTACCAGCGGCGGTAGTCGGCGGCGGGGATGCGGACCGGGTTGCGGGCCAGCTGGTCCTCGGTCAGCCAGTCCTGGTCGTAGCCGCCGGCGGCGATCAGGGCGTGAATGAGAGCGTCGCCCTCATGGGCTGTGACTCGCCCGCTCGCCTCCGGGCCCTCCTGGCCCGGTGCCGACGGTCGTCGCTCCGTCGCTCCTTCGTCGCTCCCTCGTTCCTCCCTTTCGGCACCGGCGGGCCCTTCGGCTCGGGGCGCGCCACTGTGGTCCAGACCGGGGAGGTCGTCCCCCAGGTCCATGCCCTCCGCGCGCAGCCGGTCCAGCAGGCGGACCGCGCTGGCCGGGGTGTCCAGGCCGACGGCGTTGCCGACCCGGGCGTGCTTGGTCGGGTAGGCGGACAGCACCAGCGCGAGGCGGCGCTCGGCGGCCGGGGTGTGGCGCAGCAGGGCGTGCCGGACGGCGGTGCCGGCGACGCGGGCGGCGCGCTCCGGGTCGGCGGCGTAGACGGTCAGGCCGTCCTCGTCCAGCTCCTTGAAGGAGAACGGGACGGTGATCAGGCGGCCGTCGAACTCCGGCACCGCGACCTGGGTGGCGGTGTCCAGCGGGGAGAGGCCGTCGTCGCTGGCCTCCCACTGGGCGCGCGACCAGGTGAGGCAGAGCGCCTGCAGGATCGGGCGGTCCAGGGCGGCGAGCGCGCCGGCGTCCCAGGCCTCCTCGTCGCCGCCGGCCTGGGCGTCGGCCGGGCGGGTGCCGCCGGCGGCCAGCACGGTGGTGACGATCGCGTCGGCCTCGCCGAGCGCGGCCAGCAGTTCGGGCTCGGCGCCGCGCAGCGAGGCGCAGTAGTAGGCCCTGGCCCGGGCGCCCCGGTCCTCGATCGCCTGGCAGAGCGTCTCCACGAAGGCGGTGTTGCCGCTCATGTGGTGGGCGCGGTAGTAGAGCACCGCGACGGTCGGGCCGTCGGTCGTACGGGCTTCGCGCTCCAGCGGGCCCCAGGCCGGGGCGGAGGCGGGCGGGGCGAAGCCGTGGCCGGTCAGCAGCACGGTGTCGGAGAGGAAGGCGCCCAGCTCGGCCAGGTTGGCCGCGCCGCCGTGGGCGAGGTAGGCGTGCGCCTCGGCGGCGATGCCGGCCGGGACGGTCGACAGCTCCATCAGCTGGGCGTCGGGGGCCTGTTCACCGGTCAGCACGACCACCGGGCGGGGGCCGGCCAGCAGCGCGTCCAGGCCCTCCTGCCAGGCGCGCCGCCCGCCGAGCAGGCGGACCACCACGAGTTCGGTGCCCTCCAGCAGCGCGGGCAGGTCCTCGGGGGACAGCCGGGCCGGGTTGCCGAGCCGGTACGGGACGGGGCCGTTCGAAGCGCGGGCACTGAGCAGGTCGGTGTCGGACGTCGACAGCAGCAGGATCATGCGAAGGCCCTCCCGGCCTCGTCGGTGGCCAGGGTGGCCGTGGTGGCCAGGGTGGCCGCGGTGGTGGCCGGGGATGCGGGCGCGGGCATGCGACAGCGGGGGTGCATTTCTGCCTTCCTCGGGGTCCGCGCCCCGGGC
Source organism: Kitasatospora sp. NPDC058190 (assembly GCF_042883685.1). NCBI lineage: Bacteria > Bacillati > Actinomycetota > Actinomycetes > Kitasatosporales > Streptomycetaceae > Kitasatospora > Kitasatospora sp. NPDC058190. The sequence continues at coordinate 95,920 of NZ_JBHVVI010000006.1, read as the reverse complement.
CGGTGGAGGACGGCGGGAGTTCCTGGCTCCCGCGGCCGACCGGTCTCCCGGTGAGCCGCGGTCACAGTGGCGGGACCGCACCGGGCTTGCACCGGTTTCCTCCCCTGCGCCGTCGCTGGCGTGCGGACGGTCCGCTGGGACCGCCCGGCAGCATCGTACGGGGTGCGGCTGACCTGGGGGAGGGCGAGTTCCGCCACGTGCGGCGCGGGGGGCGGGGAACGGCCCGGCGCGTGATCGGGCGCGGGGGCCGGTGCGTGAGCCGGGAGCGTTGCGGGGTGACGCCGCGTGTGCCTCCGGGTAACGCCGCGTGTGCCTCCGGGTGACGTCGGGTGTGATGCAGCGGACGGAGGCAACCGATCGGATCATCTGTATGCTCGCCGCCATGCCACCGACACCCGACGCCACCGCGCCGGGCGCCGCCGTGCCCGACCGGGGGCGCGCCGACGCCTGCCCCGGGGCACTTCGTCTGCACCCGGCCGACGACGGTGCCCTCGCCCGGGTCCGCCTGCCCGGCGGTCTGCTGACGGACCGTCAGGCGCTGGCCCTGACCGAGGCCGCCGAGGCCCTGGGCGACGGGGAGTTGGAGACCACCTCGCGCGGCAACGTCCAACTCCGCGGCCTGGCCCCGGACTGCGGCGCCGAACTCGCCGACCGGCTGCGCGCCGTCGGCCTGCTGCCCTCGGACACCCACGAGCGGGTGCGCAACATCGTCGCCTCGCCGCTGGCGGGGCTGGGCCCGGCCGACTCGGCCGATGTGCAGGCCTGGGTGCGGGAACTGGACGCGCGGCTGTGCGCGAGCGACTGGGCGGCCGCACTCTCCGGCAAGTTCCTGTTCGCGCTGGACGACGGGCGGGGCGACGTCGCCGCGCTCGACGCCGATGTGACATTGATCGCAGCTTCGGACGGGCCCGCCGTGCTGCGCCTCGGGCGCGCCGCCGCCGGACACCCGGTCGAGCCCGGGCAGGAGGTGACGGCCGTCCTGGACGCCGCCCGGACCTTCCTGGACGCGCTGCGCACCAGCGGCCGCAAGGCCTGGCACCTGCGCGAGGTGCCCGAGTTGCTGCCGGCCGGCACGCTGCCGCTGCCCGCCGCCACCGGCGCGACGCCCGTCGTCGGCGCGCTGCCCGGCGGGCTCTCGGTGGGCATGCGCTTCGGGCGGGCGAGCGCCGCACAGTGGCGCGCGCTGATCGCCGCCTCCGCCGGCGAGCTGCGGCTGACCCCCTGGCGCGGCGCGGTGCTGCCCGGCGCCCCGGCCGACCGGCTGCCCGCGCTCGAAGCCGTCGGCTTCCGTACCGCGCCCGGCTCGGCCTGGGAGCGGGCCACCGCCTGCACCGGGCTGCCGGGCTGCGCCAAGTCGCTGGCCGACGTCCGGGCGGACGCCGCGCGGGCGTTGGAGTCGGACGTCACGTGGGCGTCGGAGGCCGGGCCGGGCGGACTGCCGGTGCACTGGTCCGGCTGTGAGCGGCGCTGCGGCCACCCGGCCGGGCGGTGGGTGGACGTGCTCGCCACGGGGCACGGCTACCGGGTGACGGTCAACGGGCCGGCGACGACCGCGGGCACTTCCGTGGACGTGAGGAACGAGCAGATGGCCGAGGCGGTCGCCGGGAGGACCACGAAGTGATCGAGTACGAGAAGGACGGCGCGTCCATCTACCGCCAGTCCTTTGCCACCATCCGCGCGGAGGCCGATCTGGCCGCCCTCCCGGCGGACGTCTCCCAGGTCGCGGTGCGGATGATCCACGCCTGCGGAATGGTCGACCTGGTCGAGGACCTGGTGTACTCGCCCGGCGTGGTCGCCTCGGCGCGCGCGGCGCTGCACGCCGGTGCGCCCATCCTCTGCGACGTCAACATGGTCGCCAGCGGCGTCACCCGCAAGCGGCTGCCCGCCGACAACGAGGTGATCTGCACCCTCACCGACCCGTCGGTGCCCGAACTCGCCCGGAAGATGGGCAACACCCGCAGCGCGGCCGCCATGGAGCTGTGGCTGCCCCGGCTGGAGGGCGCGGTGGTCGCCGTCGGCAACGCGCCGACCTCGCTGTTCCGGCTGCTGGAGATGATCGAGGCGGGCGCGCCCCGCCCGGCCGCGGTGATCGGCGTCCCGGTCGGCTTCATCGGCGCCGCCGAGTCCAAGCAGGCCCTCGCCGAGCACCCGTCCGGCCTGGAGCACCTGGTGGTGCGTGGTCGACGCGGCGGCAGCGCGATCGCCGCAGCAGCCGTCAACGCGATTGCGAGTGAAGAAGAGTGACGGAGCATCAGGCCACTGTCGGTCGGCTGTACGGCGTCGGCCTCGGCCCGGGAGACCCTTCGCTGGTGACCGTCCGTGCCGCCGAACTCATCGGCAAGGCCGACGTGGTGGCGTACCACAGCGCCCGGCACGGCCGCTCCATCGCGCGCTCGATCGCCGAGCGCTACCTGACGGGCGGTCAGATCGAGGAGAAGCTGGTCTACCCGCTCACCGTCGAGACCACCGACCACCCGGGCGGCTACCGGGGCGCGCTGGACGAGTTCTACGAGGAGGCCGCCGCCCGGCTGGCCGCCCACCTGGACGCCGGGCGCGACGTGGTGGTCCTTGCCGAGGGCGACCCGCTGTTCTACGGCTCGTACCAGCACATGCACAAGCGGCTCGCACACCGCTACCCGACCGAGGTGGTGCCCGGCGTGACCTCGGTCAGCGCGGCGGCGGCCCGGCTCGGTCGGCCGCTGACCGAGGCCGAGGAGACGCTCACCGTCATCCCGGGCACCCTGCCCGAGGAGGAGCTGACGGCGCGGATCGCCGCCGCCGACTCCGCCGTGATCATGAAGCTGGGTCGCACCTTCCCGACCGTCCGGCGGGCGCTGGAGCGGGCCGGGCGACTCGAGGACGCCCAGTACGTCGAGCGCGCCTTCATGGCCGGGGAGCGCGTCGCGCCGCTCGCGGAGGTCGACGCCGAGACCGTCCCGTACTTCTCGGTGGCGGTGCTGCCGAGCAAGGTCGCGCCACTGGAGCCGACCGTGCGGCTGTCGGACGGCACGGGCAGCGTGACCGTGGTCGGCACCGGGCCGGCCGGGCCGCTCTGGCTCACCCCCGAGGCGCGCGGTGCGCTGGCCGAGGCCACCGACCTGGTCGGCTACACCACCTACCTGGACCGGGTGCCGGAGCGGCCGGGGCAGCGGCGGCACGGCTCGGACAACAAGGTGGAGTCGGAGCGCGCCGAGTTCGCCCTGGAGCTCGCCCGGCGCGGGCACCGGGTCGCGGTGGTCTCCTCGGGCGACCCGGGCGTCTTCGCGATGGCGACCGCGGTGCTGGAGGTCGCCTGCGAGGAGGCGTACCGGGACGTGCCGGTGCGAGTGCTCCCCGGAATGACCGCCGCGCACGCGGCCGCCTCCCGGGCGGGGGCCCCGCTGGGACACGACTACGCGACGGTCTCGCTGTCGGACCGGCTCAAGCCCTGGGACGTGGTGGCGAAGCGGCTGCGCGCCGCCGCCGAGGCGGACCTGGTGCTCGCGCTGTACAACCCGGGCTCGAAGTCCCGCACCACCCAGGTCGGCCTGGCCCGGGACCTGCTGCTGGAGTACCGCGCGCCGGAGACCCCGGTGGTGATGGCGCGCGACGTCGGCGGGCCGACCGAGCGGATCCGGATCGTGCGGCTGGGCGAGCTGGATCCGGCGCTGGTCGACATGCGGACGATCCTGCTGATCGGCTCCTCGCAGACCCAGGCGGTCGAGCGGGGCGGCGGCGTGGAGGTCGTCTGGACGCCTCGGCGGTACCCGGAGGCGTGACGGCGGGCCGCTGACGGCGCCCGCCGCCTGCTACGCACGACTGACGGGTAACAGATGACAGCTGACAGATTTCGTTATCTGTCAGCTGTCATCTGTTCGCCTTTACCCGACAGGTGACAGCTGTCACCTGTCAGCTATTGCTGCCGCGTGCGTCACCGAGTCGGCTTGGTGATCAGCAGCTCGGTGTTGTGGTCCTCCCCGGAGCCCAGCAGCGCCGAGACCCTCCCGTTGGGGTCGTTGTACGACAGCTCGCGGTACAGCGCCGCGAGATTGGCGTCCGAGGTGCTGTCGAAGTCCGTCCCGTACGGCGCGGAGGACTCGATCAGCGTGGTGAACAGGGAGAGCGTGCCGTCCCCGTTGTCCGCGATCTCGATGATGCGCCCGTGCTGCGGGTAGTCGATGTGCGAGGCGGTGTTGATCTCCCAGAACGCCCGCTCCGGCACCGGGTGGCCATGCGCCGTGATCTTGTTCATGTGGGTGTGCCCGTTCACCCACGCGACCACGTTCGGGTAGCGCTGCAGCAGGGCGACCAGTTCGTTGCCGTCGTGCCGCTTCTCGAAGATGTTGCGCGGGTCCGGCAGCAGGTTGCCCATCGAACCGCTGGTGTGGTGGCTGAAGACCAGGATCACGTCGTCGGTGCTTCCGCCCGTCACCCGGTTCCCGTTGGTGTCGTACCAGTGCCCGCTGTGCGCCTTCAACTGCTGCTCCAGCCAGCGCAGTTGCGTGGTGCCCAGGGAGCCGTCGGCGAACCCGGCCTGGTTGGTGGTGTCCAGGCTGATGCCGACCACCTTCTCCGAGATCCGGAAGGTGTAGTAGAGCTTGCCGCTGCTCGCCATGTCCGCGGTGAAGCCGTGTCCGTACGGACCCGCGCCGGTGACAGCCGGGTTGAGGTGGGCCTTGGCGAACTCCTTGAGCGTGAACGGGTGTCGGCGCTCGGCCGGGGTCACCCGGCGCACCGCCTCCCCGCTGGCGAGGAGCTTGGCGAGCAGCAGCACGGCGCCCGCCGGGTCGCGGCGCAGCGAGTCCATCAGCTGGGCCGCGGTCGCGTCGTCGCAGCCCTCCAGCTTGTACTCGCCGGTGTAGAGGTCGTTCAGCAGCCCGAAGTCCGGCAGCGTGCCCTCGATGCTGTCGTCGTGGTTGCCGACCGTGGTGTACCAGGGGGTGTTCAGGCCCGGCGCGTCGAAGGGCCGGCCGGCCGCGGACAGGAAACCGGGTATCTGCGGGAAACCCTTCGCCTTGTAGACGTCCTGGTAGTCGAGTTCGGGGTTCCAGAAGGCCGAGTTGCCGGAGTTCTGCACGCCCTCGTAGCGGCTGAGGTCACCGGTGTTCTGGGCCATCCGCCCGCCGCCCATGACGGTGAGGTACCAGTCGAGCTCGGCCAGCTCGTGGTTGTCGGTGTTGTCACCGGTGGCCATCACCATGCTGAACGGCATGCCGGTGTAGGGGCCGCCGTCGAGCGAGTTGACCCGCTCGACGAGGGCCGACACCCCGCGGGCGTTCAGGGTCTCCTGCGGCCGGTAGGCACTGCCGTTGCTCTTGGCCAGGAACTCGAAACGCACCGGGGACTCGGTGTCCACCAGGTGCAGATCGCTGAACTGGACGAAGCTGGCCAGCCCGGTGCGGCGGTCGTCCCGCCCGGCGCCGGGCGCCGCGAGGTCCCCGCGCACCATCAGCGGCCAGCCAGGTCCGGCCGTCAGCCGCTTGTAGGAGCCGGTGCCGACCGGAGTGGCCACCTGCTCCAGGGTGGTGCCGGTGACCTTGACCGCCCGCGCGGCCGTGGTCGCCAGCGCCTGATCGCGCGCCGCGGCCGACGCGAACTGGGCGCCGCCCAGAGACAGGGCCGACCAGGCGGCGGCCACCGACGTACCCGTGAGGAACGTACGACGTCTCATCCCTGCCACAAAAACCCCCACATGCTGATGGCCCGGCCGGGCAAGTGCCCCGTCCGCCGGACCTGAGTGTCATGAACCCGCTTCTGGCGGAGCGACAGATTACCCATGGGTAGGCTCCGGGTGTTAGACCCGTGCGGAGAACTCTTCGGGAACGTAGGGCAGCACCGCCTCCGCAGCTCGCACGCGGTGGCCCGGTCCGGGCGCGGACCGCCACCCCGGTCGGGGCGGCGCCGGACGGATGGGGGAAAATCGGCGGCGACGGCCGGGTGCGGCCGCCGAGGCAAGCGGGACGGCGCGCGAGCGCGGTCCGACGCTCGGACGTTCGGAAGTGAGGCGCAGGTGGCCGCAGCGGGAGCCGGGGCGGGAGGCCGGGCCGGCCAGCTGAAGAGCAGCGGTCTGCGCCACGGCTGGACGACGGGCGCCTGCGCCACCGCCGCCACCAAAGCCGCCTACACCGCGCTGCTCACCGGCGAGTTCCCGGACCCGGTGACCATCACCCTCCCCAAGGGCCACCAACCCGCCTTCGCCCTCACCGCCGAGGAGCTGACCGGGTCGGGAGCCGGGCCGGTCAGCGCCATGGCCGGGGTGGTCAAGGACGCCGGCGACGACCCCGACGTCACCCACGGCGCGCTGATCCGCGCGACCGTACGGGCAGGCGAACCCGGCACCGGAGTGGTGTTCCGGGCCGGCCCCGGGGTCGGGACGGTCACCAAGGCGGGCCTGCCGCTGCCGGTCGGCGAGCCCGCGATCAACCCGGTGCCCCGGCAGATGATCCGGGACGCCGTGGCCGAGGTGGCGGCGGCGCACGGCGGCAGCGGGGACGTGGTGGTCGAGGTCTCCGTCGACCACGGTGAGGAGATCGCCCGCTCGACCTGGAACCCGCGCCTGGGCATCCTCGGCGGCCTGTCCATCCTCGGCACCACCGGGATCGTCGTCCCCTACTCCTGCTCGGCCTGGATCGACTCGATCCGGCGCGGCGTGGACGTGGCCCGGGCGGCCGGCCGCACCCACGTGGCGGGCTGCACCGGTTCGACTTCGGAGAAGGTCGCCGTCGCGGTGCACGGACTGCCCGAGGACGCGCTGCTCGACATGGGCGACTTCGCCGGGGCCGTCCTCAAGTACCTCAAGCGCCACCCGGTGCCCCGGCTGACCGTCGCGGGCGGCTTCGCCAAGCTGTCCAAGCTCGCCTACGGGCACCTGGACCTGCACTCGGCGCGCTCCCAGGTGGACAAGGGCTACCTGGCCGAACTGGCCCGGCGTGGTGGGGCGGACGAGGCGCTGGCCGAGGCGGTGGCGGCGGCCAACACCGGACTGGAGGCGGTGCAACTGTGCCGGGCGGCGGGGGTGCCGCTCGGGGACCTGGTCGCCGAGGCGGCCCGGGCGACGGCTCTGGACGTGCTGCGGGGCTCATCGGTCGCTGTGGACGTCATCTGCATCGACCGCGCGGGCACCATCGTCGGCCGGGCGGAACCGTTCGGGCCCTGAACGGCGTCGAGTTGAACGCAGTGCCGGCGCAGCAGAAGCTCAGCAATATTGCGCGGTGACGTGAAGATCTGACGCTCATACGGGGAGAGAAGCGGACAAAAGTGGCGTCGCGCTCAGCCTTGATTCTGTCGCGATCTCAACCATGAGATATGGTCTGCCGAGTGACAGGCGACTACCTCACCCGTATCGGCACCCTCATCCGTACCGCGCGCCAGCATCGCGGCTGGTCCCAGGCGCAGCTCGGAGAGGCGCTCGGCACCAGCCAGAGCGCGGTCAACCGCATCGAACAGGGCAAGCAGAACGTCAGCCTTGAGATGATCGCGCGCATCGGCGATGCCCTCAACAGCGAGATCGTCTCCCTCGGCTACTCCGGCCCGATGCACCTGCGGGTCACCGGCGGCACCAGGCTCTCCGGCGCGATCGACGTCCGCAGCAGCAAGAACGCCTGCGTGGCGATCCTCTGCGCCTCGCTGCTGACCACCGGCCGCACCACGATCCGCAGCGTAGCCCGGATCGAAGAGGTCTACCGCATCCTCGAGGTGCTCACCAGCATCGGCGTCAAGAGCCGCTGGATCAACGAGGGCCGCGACCTCGAACTCACCCCGCCGGCCGAGCTCGACCTCGCCGCGATGGACGTCGAGGCCGCCCGCCGCACCCGCAGCGTGCTGATGTTCCTCGGCCCGCTGATGCACCGCGCCGAGCGCTTCGCCATCCCGTACGCGGGCGGCTGCGACCTCGGCACCCGCACCGTCCAGCCGCACCTGACCGCGCTGCGCCGCTTCGGCCTGGAGGTCGCCACCACCGGCGGCGCCTACCACGCCTCGGTCGAGCCCGGCGTCCCGCTGGACCGCCCGATCGTGCTGACCGAGCGCGGTGACACCGTCACCGAGAACGCCCTGCTGGCCGCCGCGCGGCACGACGGCGTGAGCGTCATCCGCAACGCCTCGCCCAACTACATGGTCCAGGACCTCTGCTTCTTCCTGGAGAAGCTGGGCGTCAAGATCGAGGGGATCGGCACCACCACCCTCACCGTCCACGGCGTCCCGCAGATCACCTGCGACGTCGACTACACTCCGGCCGAGGACCCGGTGGAGGCGATGAGCCTGCTCGCCGCCGCCGTGGTCACCTCCTCCGAGCTGACGATCCGCCGGGTGCCGATCGAGTTCCTGGAGATCGAGCTCGCGGTGCTGGAGGGCATGGGCCTCGACTACGACCGGACCCCCGAGTACCCGGCCCACAACGGCCACACCCGCCTGGTCGACCTCACCGTGCGCCCCTCCAAGCTGACCGCGCCGATCGACACCATCCACCCGATGCCGTTCCCCGGCATCAACATCGACAACGTGCCGTTCTTCGCCGCCATCGCCGCGGCCGCGCACGGCACCACGATGATCCATGACTGGGTCTACGACAACCGCGCGATCTACCTCACCGAGCTGACCCGGCTCGGCGCGGACGTCAAGCTCCTCGACCCGCACCGCGTGCTGGTCCAGGGCCCCACCCGCTGGCGCGCCGCCGAGATGATGTGCCCGCCCGCGCTGCGCCCGGCCGTGGTCATCCTGCTGGCGATGCTCGCCGCCCAGGGCACCTCCGTCCTGCGCAACGTCTACGTCATCAACCGCGGTTACGAGGACCTCGCCGAGCGCCTCAACTCGATCGGCGCCCAGATCGAGACCTTCCGCGACATCTGACAGACCGTCATTTCACCGCCGGCCTCACCCGTTGAGGCCGGCCAACAGCGCGGCGATGTCCAGCCCGGTGTTCAGGTAGTCAACGAACACCGGGTTGTTCAGCGCCCAGGGCGAACGCCGCTCCCGGACCAGCCGGATCGCCTCGCCGCTTTCGTACCCGAGGTCGACCAGCGCCTGCGCCACCACCAGGCCCGAGCGGTTGTAGCCGAAGTGGCAGCGCACCAGCGTCCGGCGGCCCCGGCGGACCGCGGCCGCAGTGAGCTCGGCGGCCTCGTGGACGGCGGACAGCTGGCCGGAGGAGAGCGGGGCGTCGGGCACCTCCCGGGCGATGTGCTCGACGCCCGGCGCCGGGCCGTGCCCGGGGAGCGTGAACAGGCTGACCACCAGGTCGAACTCGCGCTGCACGATCGCGAGTTCCCGCTCGCCACCGGGCGGCGTGTAGTAGTGCCCGCCCATCCAGAGCCCGGGGACGATCTCGTTCCAGGGCTCGGCCGGCCCGGGGGTGTCGCGCTCCCTCTGGCGGGTTCGCATCCCTGCTCCCTTCGGCCCCGCCCGCCCGGTGCCGCCGTGCTACTCGCCGGTGGAGCCGTCGAGGTGCTCGCGCAGGAGGTCGGCGTGGCCGTTGTGGCGGGCGTACTCCTCGATCATGTGGGTGAGGATCCAGCGCAGCGAGAAGACCTCCTCGTCGTAGTGGCCCAGGACGTCCAACGACTCCGCGGCGGCGACGAGTTCCCGGGCGTGGTCGCACTCCCGGCGCCAGATCGCGAAGGCCTCCTCCGGGTCGGCGGCCTCGACGTCGAACTCGGCGAAGGTGCCGTCGGGGTGCTTCCAGAAACCGTGCCTGGCCTCGTTGTTGAGGACGTTGCGGAACCAGCTGCGCTCCACCTCGGCGAGGTGGCGGACGAGCCCGAGCAGCGAGAGCCCGGAGGGTTCCAGCACGCGGGTGCGCAGCTGTTCGGTGCTGAGGCCGGCACACTTCATCGCGAGGGTGTCGCGCTGGTGGTCCAGGAAGCTCGTCAGGGTGGCCCGTTCGTCGGCGGTGCGCAGGGTGGTGGCGCGCTGGTCATCGGTCATCGGGCCATCGTGCCGGGCGGCCGGTCGGGCCACCCGGCAATTTCACCGGCTGGACACCGGCGTGGGCGCCGAGCCGGAGTCGAGCTGTTCCAGCCAGTGCAGCGCCTCCTCGACGTCCTCGGCGACCGGTACGCCCTTCGGCGCCGGTGGGCGTTCCACCACGACCACGGGCAGGCCGAGTTCGCGTGCGGCGGTGAGTTTTGGCGCGGTCGCGGCGCCGCCGCTGTCCTTGGTGACCAGGACGTCGATGCGGTGCTCGCGCAGCAGCGCCCGCTCGCCGTCGAGGGTGAACGGGCCGCGGTCCAGCAGGACTTCGAGCGAGGACGGCAGCGGCGGCTCGGGCGGGTCCACCGAGCGGGCGAGGAAGTGGATCCCGTCGAGGTGGGCGAAGGCGCCGATGCCCTGGCGGCCGCTGGTGAGGAAGACGCGCCGCCCCAGGCCCGGCAGCAGTTCGGCGGCCGCCGCGAGTGAGCTGACGGGGTGCCAGCGGTCGCCGTCGACGGGCGTGAAGCCGGGGCGGCGCAGCACCAGCAGCGGCACGCCGGTGGCCGCCGCCGCGAGGGCGGCGTTGCCCGAGATCCCGGCGGCGAAGGGGTGGGTGGCGTCGACCACGGCGTCCACCCCTTCGGCGCGCAGCCAGGCGGCCAGTCCGTCCGGGCCGCCGAAGCCGCCGATCCGCACCTCCCCGGCGGGCAGCCGGGGTTGGGCGACCCGGCCGGCCAATGAGCTGGTCACCCTGCGCGTGGACGGGACGAGGGCGGCGGCCAGCGCCCGCCCCTCGGTGGTCCCGCCGAGGATCAGGACGTGCCGGATCATGCGTCGCAGGGCTCGTGCGGGCGCTCGCGGTCCGCCGAGTAGAGGTGGCTGTCGCGGAACTGCTCGGCGGCGAGCGTCCGGCCGACGATGATGACGGCGGTGCGGACCACGCCCGCCGCCTTGACCTGCTCGGCGATGTCGGCGAGCGTGCCGCGCAGCACCAGCTCGTCGGGGCGGCTGGCCATCGCGACCACCGCGGTCGGGCAGTCGGCGCCGTAGTGGGGGAGCAACTGCTCGACCACGTCGTCCACGTACCCGGCGGCCAGGTGCAGTACCAGCAGGGCGCCGCTGCGGCCCAGGGTGGCGAGGTCCTCGCCCTCGGGCATGGGAGTGGCGCGCTTGGCGATCCGGGTGAGGATCACGGTCTGGCCGACGGTCGGTACGGTCAACTCCCGCTTCAGCGCGGCCGCGGCGGCGGCGAAGGCGGGCACGCCGGGGACCACCTCGTACGGGACGCCGGCCGCGTCCAGACGGCGCATCTGCTCGGCGACGGCCGAGAAGACGGACGGGTCGCCGGAGTGCAGCCGGGCCACGTCCTGGCCGGCCCGGTGCGCGGCGACGAGCTCGGCGATGATCTGGTCCAGGTTGAGCTGTGCGGTGTCGATCAGCAGGGCACCGGGCGGGCACTCGTCCAGCAGCTCGCGCGGGACCAGGCTGCCGGCGTAGAGGCAGACCTCGGCACGGGCCAGGATGCGCTGGCCGCGCAGGGTGATCAGGTCGGCGGCGCCCGGGCCGGCTCCGATGAAGTAGACGGTCACGAGGCGTCCTCCTGAGGGGGGTTGGGCTTGACGGCGGACCACTGGGTGACCGGCATGGCCTGCCGCCACCCGGTGAAGCCGCCCACCGGGACCGCGTGGGCGACGGCGAGTTTGACGAGCTCCCCGCCGCGGCGCCGGTACCACTCGGTGAGCAGCGCCTCGGACTCCAGGGTCACGGTGTTGGCGACCAGCCGGCCGCCGGGGCGCAGTGCGGCCCAACAACTGTCCAGCAGGCCGGGCGCGGTGAGGCCGCCGCCGATGAACACGGCGTCGGGGGCGGGGAGTTCGGCGAGCGCGGCCGGGGCGGGGCCGGTCACCACGCGCAACCGGGGGACGCCCAGGGCGGCGGCGTTGCGGGCGATGCGCTCGGCCCGGACGGCGTCGCGTTCGATGCTGACGGCCTGGCAGTCGCGGTGGGCGCGCAGCCACTCCACGGCGATCGAGCCGGAGCCGCCGCCGACGTCCCAGAGCAGTTCGCCGGGGGACGGGGCGAGCGTGGCGAGGGTGGCGGCGCGCACGTGCCGCTTGGTGAGCTGGCCGTCGCTCTCGTACGCGGCGTCGGGCAGGCCGGGGACGAGGGAGCTGCGGGGGCCGTCGCCGAGTTCGACCGCGATGAGGTTCAGCGGGTCGCCGGCCGGGTGCGGCCAGCCGTCGGCGGGGCCGTCGAGCCGGCGCTCGGCGGGGGAGCCGAGCTGTTCGAGGACGCTCAGGCGGGCGGTGCCGTACCCGCGCTCGGTGAGCAGCGCGGCGACGGCGGCCGGGGTGGCGGCGTCGGCGCTGAGCAGCAGCAGACGGCGGCCCGGGTGGAGGGCGAGCGCGAGGGTGTCCAGCGGGCGGCCGACCAGGCTGATCACCTCGGTGGCCTCCAGCGGCCAGCCGAGCCGGGCGCAGGCGTAGGAGACGGAGGAGGGGTGCGGCAGCACGCGCAGCCGCTCGGCTCCGACGGTCTCGGCGAGGGTGCGGCCGATGCCGTAGAACATCGGGTCGCCGCTGGCCAGGACGGCGACGCGGCGGTCGGCGTGGGCGGCGAGCAGTCCGGGGACGGCCGGGCGCAGCGGGGACGGCCACGGGACGCGCTCGGCGGTGACCGCATCGTGGGGGAGCAGCTCCAGCTGCCGGGGGCCGCCGACAACCACCTCGGCGGACCGCAGTGCGGCGCGGGAGGTGGCGGCCAGACCGGGCCAGCCGTCGGCCCCGATCCCGACGACGGTGATCGGATGGGGCAGCTCGGGCACCGGGTGGCTCCTCGTCGTTCGGCGGGCCAGTGCGTAGTGGATCTCACCAGCCGGGGCAGCCTACCTGGCCGTTTGCGGCCGGTCTGCGGCGAGGTCACGGCCGGGGGTGACGGCTGGAGGCGAACGGATTTCGGCTGACAGATTTCAGATTCTGAACGCTGAAAGCTGTCCGCTGAAAGTTGTCAGCCGTCAGCCGCCGACCATCCCGCCGTGATCCGTCGCCCGCCCGCTTGCCGGCCCCCGCCCCCTCACCTGTCCGCCCAGTCCCCCGAACCGATCAGCGCCGGCCGCGCCCGCAGCCGCGCCTCGGCGGCCGGCCCGGCGAGGTACACCCAGGCCTCCCGCAGCTCGCCCGCCGCCGTCCGCACCGTCAGTCGCCGCCGTACGTACAGTCCCGTCCCGTCCGTCCGGCACTCCTCCAACTCGTCCAGCGTCGCGAGTGCCCCGGCATACGCGCCCGGCCGTACGGTGATCAGCTCGCCCACGACCCGCCGCCCGGGCGTCGGGTCGGGCACCGCGTACGGGAACCCCGGGCCCGCGTGGAGCGCCGCGCCGTCCAGCACCGCCGGACGGATCTCGGCACAGCGCCCGGCCAGGTGGACGGCGTGGTTGCGGCCGTCGCTGCGCAGCGTGCCGTACACGAAGAACGGCAGGGCCTCCTCGACCTGCGGGGCCTCCTCGGACGCGGACACGGGTTCGACCTCCTTGCTGGGGGAGCGCCCACGGTACGTCCTGATGGCCGATCCGTGATACCCACTGGCGCAGCGGGCCTCTCATGCGCTGTCATGTCGGATGTTCGGCCAGTAGCGTCCAAGGGGGACACACATGACATCGCCCGCCTCCTCCCAACCGGCAACCACCCCCGGCAGCACCCCCGCCACCCCCGCAACCTCCACCGCCCCCGCAACCCCCGCCGCCCCCGACAAGCGGACGCCCCGCCTCGGCGGCGCCGTCTGGCTGGCCCTCGGAGTGGTCTACGTCGTCTGGGGCTCGACCTACCTGGCGATCCGGATCGCTGTGGAGACGATGCCCTCCTTCCTCTCCGCCGCCGCCCGCTTCCTCACCGCCGGCCTGCTGCTGGTCGGCTACCTGTTGGTCCGCCAGGGCCCGGCCGGCCTGCGGGTGAGCGGGCGCCAGCTGGCCTCCGCCGCCCTGGTCGGAGTGCTGCTGCTGACCGGGGGCAACGGCCTGGTGGTGCTGGGCGAGACCTCCGTCCCCTCCGGCCTGGCTGCCCTGCTGGTGGCCGCCGTCCCGCTGTGGATGGTGGTGCTGACAGCCTTCGGCGGTGGCGAGCGCCCGAAGCGGGCCGAGCTCGTCGGGGTGCTGCTCGGCCTGGTCGGCCTCGGCGTGCTGTCCGCCCCCGCGATCGGCGGGTCCGTCGAGCCGCTGGGCGTGATCCTGATCATCTGCGCCACGCTGACCTGGGCGACCGGCTCGTTCGCGAGCAAGAAGGTCCCGATGCCGGGCAACGTGCTCGCCGCGAGCGCGTACCAGATGCTGGCCGGCGGCTTCTGCGATCTGCTGATCGGACTGGTCCGTGGTGAGCAGCGCGGGTTCGACCTCTCGGCGGTCTCCGGCCGGTCCTGGCTGGCCCTCGTCTACCTGGTGCTGTTCGGCTCGCTGCTCGCCTTCACCGCGTACGCCTGGCTGCTGCGTTCGGCCCCGCTGACCCTGGTCGCCACCTACGCGTACGTGAACCCGGTGGTCGCCGTACTGCTGGGCTGGCTGGTGCTGGCCGAGCCGCTGACCGGGCCGACCCTGGCGGGCGGGGCGATCGTGGTGGCCGGCGTCTGCCTGGTGGTGAGTGTCAGCCGACGGCCGGGGCGTCCGTCGAAGGCGACGTCCGCGCGTAGGTGAGGATGACGTTCCCGCGCTCGAAGATCCAGCGGTCGGTGAGCGTGAAGGCGCGCGGCTCGAAGCCCGCGCGGAACAGCGGGATGCCCGACCCGACCACCACCGGGTACTGCTCGATGATCAGCTCGTCGATCTCGGGCAGCGGCTGACCGGCCAGGTCGGTGCCTCCGCAGAGCCGGATACCGAGCCCGTCCTCCTGCTCGAGCCGGCGGACGACGCTCAGCGGGTCCCCAGTGGTGATCTCCACCGCCGGGTCCGGGCTCGACTCCGGCGTGCGGGAGATGACGATCTGTCGCAGGTGGGCGTACGGGCTGGTGAGTCCCACGGCCAGCCCGGCGTCCCCGACGACACGGCGCGGAGAACGCGAACGCCTCCGCCGCCGACCAACCCCCCGTGAAGTCAACGGCACACGATCGTCGGGAAGTTACGATCACCCGGACCGTCGCGCACGAAGCACGAGCACCGAACTGGGGGAGAGGCACGCCGTGTTGGACACCAGGCAGGACGGAACCACCCGAACCGCCGAAGCGTCAAGGTCCCCGGTGTGGCGCCAACGCTCCTTCCTGGCCCTCTGGTCGGCTCATACCGTCAGCCAGTTCGGCACCCAGATCACCCTTTTCGTGATCCCCGTCCTCGCCCTCACCGCCCTCTCCGCGACCCCCGGCCAACTCGGCCTGGTCTCCGCCGCCGAGACCGTCCCGTTCCTGCTGGTCGGCCTGCCCGCCGGGGCCCTGCTCGACCGCTGGGACCGTCGCCGGGTGATGGTCGTCGCGGACCTCGGCCGCGCCGTGGCGATCTGCGTCCTCCCGCTCGGGTACGCCCTGGACACGCTGAGCGTGCCGCTCCTGTGCGCGGTGGCCTTCGTCACCGGCGTGTTCACCGTCTTCTTCGACATCGCCGACCAGGCCCTGCTGCCGAGCGTGGTGTCCCGCGCGCAGACGGCGGACGGCAACAGCCGCCTGGAGTTCTCCCGCTCGACCGCGGAGCTCGCCGGCCCCAGCCTCGGTGGGCTACTGCTCCAGTTGCTCGCCGCCCCACTGATCCTGCTCGGTGACGCGGCCAGCTACCTGCTCTCGGCGTTGCTGCTCCGCTCGGTCCGCACCCGCCGCGACGATGACCAGGACCACGACCAGAACCGCGACCAGAACCGCGACCAGAACCGCAAGCACGGCCGTGACGACGACCACGGCCACGACCACACCGAACCCCGGGCAGCCCCCGAGTCCCGGATGCGCACCCGGATCGCCGAGGGCCTGCGGTTCGTCCTCACCCACCGCACCCTGCGCCCGCTCGCCCTCGCCACCGCGATCGGCAACCTGGCGAGCCTCGGCGGAGCGCTCAGCGCCCTGCTGGCCGCGTACGCCGTCCACGACCTGCGGCTGTCACCCGGCGCGCTCGGCCTGGCGCTCTCCCTCGGCAATGCCGGGGCCCTGCTCGGAGCCGTCGTCACCGGTCGGCTGATCCGCCGTTTCGGCCTCGGGCCGGTCCTGATCGTCGCGAAGTCCCTCCCCGGCTTCGCCGTCCTGGTCCTCGCCACCGCCGCGCCCAGCCGCGCGTCGACCACGGTGGCGTTCGCGACCGGCATCCTGGCCTGCGGCGTCACCGTCTACAACATCGGCCAGGTGAGCCTGCGGCAGGCCGTCACCCCGACCGCCCTGCAGGCCCGGATGAACGCCTCGGTCCGGTTCGTCATCTGGGGCACCCTGCCGTTCGGCGCGCTGGCGGGTGGCCTGCTCGGCTCGTGGCTCGGGCTGCGCCCTGCGCTCTGGCTGGTGGGCGCGACGGGTTTGCTCTCCTGCCTGCCGCTGCTGCTCGCGCGCGAGGTCCGGGCGCTGCGCGCGATGCCGACCGGGCCCGAGTCGATCGACTGACAGCCGGGGCCAGGTCGGCATCCGTGGGTCAGTGCACGTCGGTGCAGGTCGGTGCGGGGCAGAACGAGTCGGAGCGGGTCAGAACGCGTACGGCGGCTTCCCCGTCCACCAGTTCCCCGGCGCCTCCGGGTCGCGGCTGGTCCAGAACTCGAGGATCGCGCAGGCGATGTCACGTCGCCAGCACGCTAACGCCTTGAGCCGCGCTCGCGCAGCCGAACCTCGCGCAGGAGAACGACGGGCGTAGGCGGCGCATCGCCACCCTGCCCAGCCAACCCCGGCTCAGCCACCGGCCCAGCCACCCCTGCCCAGACACCCCGGCTCAGTCGTCCTGGTGGTCGGCCCAGATGTACGCCTCCGGCAGCAGCTCCAGCACCGGCAGGGTGTGGAGTCGCCCGTCCCGTTCGACGATGACCCCCGCCTCGGGGAAGTAGTCCAGCAGCACCTGACGGCAGCGCCCGCACGGCGGCACGACCCCGCGCCCCTGGTCGCCGACCGCCACCACCGTGGTCAGGTCGTACGCCCCCTGCCCGGCCGCCGCCCCGATGAGCACCAGCTCCGCGCACGGCCCGCCGGTGAAGTGGTAGACGTTCACGGCCGTGACGATCCGCCCGTCGGCATTGCGCCCGGCCGCCGCGACGCTGTGGTTGTCGCCCCGCGAGTACCGCTCGGCCACCGCCCGGGCCGCCGCGACGAGTTCCTCATCGACTGCCGCGTGATTGATGTCGGACATGGCGCTGGTCCTCTCCGGTCGAACCTGACACGCTTCGATCATGGCCGTCCCACCCCTGATCGTGCCAACCCCTCGCGCAGGCCCGTTCCGGCTGCGCCCCTGGCGCCTCACAGGAGGAATTCCTTCCGGACCGTTTCGGGAATTGCGGCGGCTTCATTTCGTCCCAGCACGGGCGTTGCAGAAGAACGAACAGAAGAACGAACAGAAGAGCGGACACATGCGGCCCGAGGCGGACCGGCCGTACCGCATTCTGAGACCTCCGCCGCCGCCTCCGTGATGTTGATACGATCCCGCTGGACCGCGACTGGCGCGTAGGGATGGAATCGACCATCGGGAAGCGGTCCCGTGAATCCTCACGTCGACGTGGATCCGCACGTCGAGTTGCCGAGCGCCTGGGCCGCCCGCATCCCCGCCAGGAGACCGCCATGGCCCAGCCCGAGCAGACGCCCCACACCGCCGCCGCCCCCGCGGCCGACACCGCCTTCCGCAGCGCCCTGGACGTCGTGGCCGGCGTCGAACCGCGGATCGCCGCCGCCATCGGCCAGGAGCTGGCGGACCAGCGCGCCTCGCTCAAGCTGATCGCCAGCGAGAACTACGCCTCTCCGGCCGTCCTGCTCGCCATGGGCAACTGGCTCAGCGACAAGTACGCCGAGGGCACCGTCGGCCGCCGCTTCTACGCCGGCTGCCGCAACGTCGACACCGTCGAGGCCATCGCCGCCGAGCACGCCCGCGAGCTGTTCGGCGCCGAACACGCCTATGTCCAGCCGCACTCCGGCATCGACGCCAACCTCACCGCCTTCTGGGCCGTCCTCTCCCAGCGGGTCGAGAGCCCGGCCCTGGAGCGGGCCAAGGTGCGCAACGTCAACGACCTCACCGAGCAGGACTGGGCCGAGCTGCGCCAGGAGCTCGGCAACCAGCGCATGCTCGGCATGTCCCTGGACACCGGCGGCCACCTCACCCACGGCTTCCGGCCCAACATCTCGGGCAAGATGTTCGAGCAGCGCAGCTACGGCACCGACCCGGCCACCGGCCTGATCGACTACGACGCGCTGCGCGAGACCGCCCGCGAGTTCCGCCCGCTGATCCTGGTGGCCGGCTACTCCGCCTACCCGCGGCTGGTGAACTTCCGCAAGATGCGCGAGATCGCGGACGAGGTCGGCGCGACCCTGATGGTCGACATGGCGCACTTCGCCGGCCTGGTCGCGGGCAAGGTGCTCACCGGCGACCACGACCCGGTGCCGCACGCCCACATCGTCACCACGACCACCCACAAGTCCCTGCGTGGCCCGCGCGGCGGCATGGTGCTCAGCACCGCCGAGCTGGCCGAACACGTCGACCGCGGCTGCCCGTTGGTGCTCGGCGGTCCGCTCTCCCACGTCATGGCCGCCAAGGCCGTCGCCCTCGCCGAGGCCCGCCGCCCCGAGTTCCGGGCCTACGCCCGCGCGGTGGTCGACAACGCCCAGGCACTCGCCGAGGGCCTGCTGCGCCGCGGTGGCAAGCTGGTCACCGGCGGCACCGACAACCACCTGGTGCTCGCCGACGTCTCCGGCTACGGTCTGACGGGCCGTCAGGCCGAGGCGGCGCTGCTGGAGTCGGGAATCGTCACCAACCGCAACTCCGTGCCGCTGGACCCGAACGGCGCCTGGTACACCTCGGGCGTGCGCCTGGGCACCCCGGCCCTGACCACCCGCGGCCTGGGCGTCGCCGAGATGGACGAGATCGCCGCCCTGATCGACACCGTGCTGCGCGCCACCGCCCCCGTCACCGGGGCCAACGGCAGTCCGTCCAAGGCGAATTACGCCCTCGACGAGTCCCTGCGCGACGGCGTCGCCAAGCGCGCCGCCGACCTGCTCGCGCCGTTCCCGCTCTACCCGGGCGTCGACCTGGTCTGATCCGGCCCGGGCTGCCGAATCCCGGTTCGGCAGCCCCGTCCCAGGCCGATCGGTGTGGTCCCGGTCCCACCCGGTCGATGGGGTTCGGGGCCAACCCGGTCAGTACTGCAGCGACTTGTACTGCAGGAACTCCTCCAGCCCGTGCCGGCCCAGTTCACGGCCGAGGCCGGAGCTCTTGTAACCGCCGAACGGCGCCATCGGGTTGAACCGGCCACCGTTCAAATCGACCTGGCCGGTGTCGAGACGGCGGGCGAAGGCGGCGGCGGTGTCGGTGTCCGCGGCCCAGACGCCGCCCGCCAGGCCGTAGACCGTGCCGTTGGCGATCTCGGCGGCGTGGTCCTCGTCCCGGTAGGGGAGGATCGACAGCACCGGGCCGAAGATCTCCTCCTGGGCCACCGTCATCTCCGGGGTGACGTCGGCGAGCACGGTGGGACGGACGTAGAAGCCGGCCGGCAGCTCGGGCAGCGGCTCCGGGCCGCCGACCACCAGCCGGGCGCCCTCGGCCACCGCGTTGTCCAGGTAGCCGCGCACCCGGTCCAGCTGCTTGGCGTTGACCAGTGGGCCGATCCGGGTCTGCGGGTCGGTCGGGTCGCCCGGGACGTACTTCTCGGCGGCCTTGGCCGCGATCGCGACCGCCTCCTCGTACTGGTCCTGGTGCACCAGCAGCCGGGTCCAGGCGCTGCAGGTCTGGCCCGAGTTGGCGAAGACGTTGGCGACGTTCACGTTGACCGCGCGGACCAGGTCGGCGCCCGGCAGCACCACATTGGCGGACTTGCCGCCCAGCTCCAGGGCGACCCGCTTCAGCCCGCGCCCGGCCGTCTCGGCGACCTGTCGGCCGACCGCGGTGGACCCGGTGAACGACACCACGTCCACCTCCGGGTGTGCCGCGAGCGCCGCACCCGCCACCGCGCCGGTACCGGTCACCAGGTTGAACACCCCGGCAGGGAAGCCGGCTTCGTGCACCAGGCGGGCGAACAGCCGGGCCACCAGCGGGGTGTCCTCGGCCGGCTTGAGGACCACCGGGCAGCCGGCCGCCAGCGCCGGGAGGACCTTGGCCACGACCTGGTGCAGCGGGTAGTTCCACGGCGTGATCGCCGCGACCACCCCGGCCGGCTCGGCGAGCACCACCGAGTTGCCGATCCGCTCCTCGAAGGAGTGCTCCGCGAGCAGGGTCAGACAGGAGGTGGCCACGGACAGCGGTAGCCCGGCGTGCACGGCCCCGGCGAAGCCGACCGGGGCACCCAGCTCGGCGACCACGGTCGAGGTGATCTCCCCCTGGGCGGCGGCGATCCCGTCCCGCAGCCGGGTCAGCAGCGTCAGCCGCTCCTCGCGGGTGGTGGCAGCCCACCCCCGGGCCGCCCGGCGGGCCGCCGCCACCGCGGCGTCGACGTCGGCCGCCCCGCCCGCCGGCACGGTGGCGAGCACCTGCTCGGTGGCCGGGTTCAGTACGGTGATCGACCCGGAGTCCCCGGAGGGCCGCCAGGCGCCGTCGATGTACTGGTCGCCGTACTCCGCGTACTCCTGCACAGATCGTCCTCTCGGCTGGTCAGCCACTTCACTAACAGCGCTGGTCAAAGGTCAGTCAAGGCGGCCGAGCCGCCGCGCGCAAGAGCCAATCCGGTCGGGTGGGCCGGACGGTTACCTCGGGGCGAACCGCGCGGTGTACTCGTCGAACGGTTCGATCCCGACCTTCGCGCGGCGCTCGTCCAGCCGCTCCGGGTCCTCGCACGGCCACGGCACCGGACGGCCGTCGGCCACCGCGCCGATCTGGGTGCCGTAACGCTGCTCGCGCCCCTCGTTGACGGCCAGCCGGTCCTGCAGGAACGCCAGGTCCCGGGCGCTCGCCGCGCCGCTCGCCACGGCCTCCGTCATCAATGCCGCCGCCCTTCGCTGGACGTCGAGTTGACGGTCCGCGTGCTGCGCCACCAGCCAGGCCGCCCGGGCCGCCTCGGCGCCGACGCGCTGCTCGGTCGGCCAGCCGTGCTCGGCCATCATCTCCGCGAGCCGGTCGCCGTGCCGGGCGGTGAGCCGCCGCCAGACGGCCTGTTCGGCCAGGTCCGGACTGTTCGCCAGCCGGGCGTGGGCGCCGTCCTCGGCCATCATCGACACCAACTCCGCTGCCAGGACGGAGTTCTGACGGTCCGACTGGTCCTGCTGCACTGCCGCCATGTCGATCCGCTCCCCACTTCCGGGCCCTCCGGTCGGGCCGCCTGCCACCACCGTAGGTGCGGAAACCGCGACGAAGATCATTCCCCGGACTGGTGACACGGCACAGTCGGTGGCACAGAATAGATGTACGCCAGTCGCCCGGCCGTGATCATCTCCGGCCGCGAGGCGACAGGTTCGGCAATTGATCCGCTCAAGGTCTCCTCAGCGCCCGGAGAGCCGCTGTAGATTGCACCGAACTCCGCGGTGGGGCCTACTGTCGGTGGAGGGTCGACTCGCGCACGGCCGGCGAGCCGGCGCGTCCCCGTGGCCGGAAGGGCCGCCACCGCGCCAAGGCGAGGCTCAGAATCCGCAGGTCATCCGTACCGCTAAGGAGCATCCCGTGACCGACACAGCGTTGAAGGGCGAGTCGCGGCAGCCCGTCGAGCCGGCCGTGTTGAACGACGTCCCGGGGTGGTTCTGGGACCACGACCGCCACTCCTTCGACTGGTTCCTGGGGCGACAGGAGGAGACGGGCGTCACCGGCGACCTGCTGGAGATGGGCGCCTACCTGGGCCGCAGCGCCATCGTGATCGGCGAGCACCTCCAGCCCGGCGAGACGTTCACCGTCTGTGACCTCTTCGACTCGGAAGCGCCCGACGAAGAGAACTCCGAGGAGATGGCCGTCTCCTACCGGAAGACCCTGACCCGTTCGGCCTTCGAGTCCAACTACCTGTCCTTCCACGACGAGCTGCCGGAGATCATCCAGGCCCCGACCTCCGTGCTCGCGGGCGGGCGGATCCCGGCCGGGGCGTTCCGCTTCATCCACATAGACGCCTCGCACCTCTACGAACACGTGGTGGGCGACCTCCAGGTGTCCCGGATCGCGCTCCAGTCGCAGGGCGTCGTGGTGCTGGACGACTACCGCTCCCAGCACACCCCCGGCGTCGCCGCCGCGACCTGGGAGGCGGTGTTCAACCACGGCCTCAAGCCGATCCTCCTCACCGAGTGCAAGTTCTACGGCACCTGGGGCGACCCGGAGCCGTTCCAGCGCGAGCTGCTCGACCGGGTGGACCTCGCGGCGGGCTGTCACCTGAGCGCCGAGACCCTCAACGGGCAGCAGCTGCTGCGGATGACCGGCGGTTCCGAGGGCATCCGGCCGTTCCGCCCCTCGCGCCACCAGAAGCGACTGGCCTCCGCGGCCGCCGCGCGCTCGGCGGAGGAGGGCCGTCAGGCGATCCGGATCGCCCAGGACGAGGCCGCGCTCGACCTCGCCGCCCGCCGCGCCCGCGCCGCCGAGGCGCGTCGCCCGGCCAACGTCGCCAAGCGCGCTGCCCGGGACCTGCTCCCGCCGGTCGTCACCTCCGCCATCCGCCGCGCCCGCCGGGGCTGACCGCGAACGGCTGACAGCCGTCAGGCAGCAGCCGACGGACAGCAGTCGACAGGTGACAGCAGACAGGTGACGGCTAACGGCAATCAGAGTTCAGATGACAGAGTTCAGATAACAGATATCAAACTCTGTCATCTGAACCATGCCAGCCGAACCCCGCCGCCCCACCCCCGCCGGAGCGCAAACCCCGAAGGGCCGGTCGGAACACCCGACCGGCCCTTCGATTGCAGTTGCGCGCTCAGACCCGCGAAGGCTCCGCAGCCCCGGCAGCGTCGGCCGGCGCCGCGGCCTCCTCGGCTGCCAGCTCCCGGCGCACCTCGTCCAGCGAGGGGTTGTTCCAGGCGCTGGCGACCCCCCAGTAGTAGAACGCCAGACCGATCGCGGCCACGATCAGCAGGTCCCAGCCCTCGGGCAGGTAGCCCTGACCACCGAAGTCGGTGCTGCCGGCCCAGGAGATCCCGGCCATCACGAACAGGTAGGCGACCATCCAGGCGCCCGCCTTCAGGTGCGGCTTCAGCTCGACGAACGGCTTGCGCAGCTCGTACCAGGCCCAGATCGGCAGACCGGCGGCCATCAGCAGGATGACCTTGCCGGTGAGCGGCCAGCGAGCCCAGTACAGGACCAGCGAACCGAAGACCATCGCGATCGGCGCGATCACCGGCATGGCCCGCAGCTGGACCGGCCGCTTCAGGTCCGGGGCGAGGCGGCGCAGCGCCATCACGGCGACCGGGCCGGTGATGTACGAGATCACGGTGGCCACCGAGACGATCTCGGCCAGCGAGCCCCAGCCGCGGAAGACGGCGAGGAACAGGAAGGCGACCACCAGGTTCAGCAGCAGCGCCGGACGCGGGATGCCGGTCTTGGCGTCGACCTTGCCGAAGACCTTCGGCAGGTGGCCGTTCTCCTGCACGCCGTGGATCATGCGCGAGGTGGTGGCGGCGTAGATCATGCCGGTGCCGGAGGGAGAGATGAAGGCGTCCGCGTACAGCAGGATCGCGAGCCAGTTCATGCCCCAGGCGATCGCCAGGTCGGCCAGCGGCGAGGTGTACGCGAGGCTGCTCCAGCCCTTGGACAGGTCACCGCTCGGGATGGCGCCGATGAAGGCGATCTGCAGCGCGACGTAGATGACCAGGGCGATCAGGATCGAGCCGATGACGGCCTTCGGCAGCGACTTGCCCGGGTTGCGGGCCTCACCGGCCAGGTTGAGCGGCGACTGGAAGCCGTTGAAGGCCCAGACGATGCCGGAGACCGCGACGGCGGTGAAGACCGCGCTCCAGCCGTTCGGCGCGAAGCCGCCGGGGTTGGTGAAGTGGGCGGTGTCGAAGTGCGCGAAGAGCAGCGCGCCGGCGGTCACCGTCGGCACGACGACCTTGAAGACGGTGATCGCCGTGTTGGTCTTGGCGAACAGCGTGATCGCGAACCAGTTGAGGGCGAAGTACACGATCAGCAGCACACTGGCGAGCGCCACGCCGCTGACGGTGAGCTCCTTGCCGTCGTACAGGCCCTTGGCCCAGCCGAAGTGCCAGGAGCTCATGTACTGCACGGAGGCGGTGGCCTCGCCCGGGATGACCGAGACGATGGCGATCCAGTTGGCCCAGGCCGCCAGGTAGCCGGCCAGCGAGCCGTGCGAGTACTGGCCGTACCGGACCATGCCGCCGGCCTTGGGGAACATCGAGCCCAGCTCGCTGTACGTGAGGGCGATGGTCAGCGCCACGGCGGCGCCGATCACCCAGGCCAGGATCGAGGCGGGGCCGGCGAGCTTGGCCGCCCGCTCGGCACCGAACAACCAGCCGGATCCGATGATCGACCCCAGCCCGACGGCGGTCAGGCTGATCGTGCCGAGCGATCGACGGTAGTTCTGATGTGATGCCGTCGACGATTCAGGCTCACTCAACGTATCGGTCCTCTCGCTCGGGGTTCATCGGGTGGTGTCGGAGCTTTTGCGGTTTTGGGTCGGTATTCCGGACAAACCCCAGAAGCCTATGGTTCGAAATGGGGCGAATACCTCAGAGGAAGCTCAAACCGCCCGATCGTTGCCATCTCGTGTCCGGTTTTCGGACGGGGCGGTCCCTGTGGAGAGGGAGCGGTCCCCGTGGAGAGACCGACGCCACACCGCCGACGCAGTGGATCGAGGGCCGAGTCGGGGAAGTCGAACCGGGAAAAAGGAAATTCCCCGTGGGTTCCTTTCGGATCCCACGGGGAATTCGGCTGTGTCCGAGGGGGGACTTGAACCCCCACGCCCGATAAAGGGCACTAGCACCTCAAGCTAGCGCGTCTGCCATTCCGCCACCCGGACGGGGTGTGTGCTCCGGGGGTTTTTCTCTCGCCCCCTCGGCGACAGAGAGAACATTACCAGGGTTCTGGAGTGCTTCTCACCTGCGTTTCCTCGGCCCGGGGGCGGGAGCCCCGTCCGGCCGGGCGGCCCATGGGGACGCGGGGCCTGGCCGGACTGGCTGGGACGGCTCGCCAGGGTGCTCGAACCCCGGCTGAAGCGGTGGCGAGCGCGAAGCAAACGGTCGGTTTCGGCTTCGCGAGCGATCGCCTCGGGTCGGAACCGATCCGACACGGGCAAGTTGTCGACGGTGCCACGGCCGCGTCGACCGCTCTCCTAGCCTCTGTGGCCCGAGGGCGCCATGAGCGGATCGCCTGATTCCCGGGTCGCGGACGAAGGGCGGCTGGACGTGGAGCAGATCAGCGGAACGGCGGAGGCCGAACCGAGACGCGGCGGCCAGGACGGCGCGCGCACCGACGTCGGCCGCGCGGTGAGCCGGCCCGACCAACCCGGGCAGCCGGACCGACCCGAGAAACCCGGGCAGCCCTACCGGCCCGAGCAGTCCGAGCAGCCCGACCAACGGGGCCAGCCCGGCGGACCCGCGAGGCCCGAGCCGAAACTCCAACGGAAGCCCCGCCGGAGACCCCACGGAAACCCCGACCGGAAGGGCGCCGGCGGCCCCACCGAGGGCGTCTGGCGCTTCCGGGTGCCCGCCGTCGAGGCCTCCGTGCCGCGCACCCGGCACGCGGTACGGGACCGCCTGTTGGCCCAGGGCATGGCCGGGGTCCGCTACCAGGAGCTGGTGGACGACCTGCTGCTGATCGTCTCCGAGCTGGTCAGCAACGCGGTGACGCACGCGGCCGAGCTGTCACCCGAGGTGACGACCGAGCTGTCGGTGCGCCGGGGCTGGGTGCGGGTGTCCGTGGAGGACGGCGATCCGTACCGGCCGAAGGCCCTGGAGAGTGACACCGCACGTACCGGCGGGCGTGGCCTGCTGCTGGTGAAGAGCGTGACCCTGCAGGCCGGCGGGGTGTGTGACGTCGAACGCACGGGGGAGGGCGGCAAGGTCATCTGGGCCTCGCTGCCCGTCCCCCCGGAGCTCGAGCACTGACCGGCCCACCCGGCCGGGCACGGCCGCCGACCCACCGTGAACGCAGCGGCCCGACGGTCCTACCAGTCCCGCCCGGCGATCTCCCGGATCCCCGGCAGCGCCGCCTCGAAGACCGTCTCGAACCACACCGAGAACGGCCGCTCGGCCCGCAGCTCCCGCAGCTCCTGCGCGGTCACGAAGGCGAAGTCGTCCACCTCGTCCGGGTTGGGTTCGACCGGAGCGGTGACCAGACCCACGAACAGGTGGTTCCACTCCCGCTCGATCAGCCCGGAGGCCTCGTCCGGCAGGTCGTAGCGGACCGTCCCCGCCTCGCAGAGCAGCGCCGGTGCGACGCCCAGCTCCTCGGCGGTGCGCCGGGCGGCGGCCACGAAGGGCGGCTCGTCCGGGTACGGGTGCCCGCAGCAGGTGTTCGACCAGACGCCGGGGGAGTGGTACTTGCCGAGGGCCCGGCGCTGCAGCAGCAACCGGCCCTGGCGGTCGAAGAGGAACACCGAGAAGGCCCGGTGCAGCCGACCCGGCTGCTGGTGCGCCCAGTGCTTCTCGGCGGTGCCGATCGTGACGCCCTCGTCGTCGACCAGTTCCAGCAGGATCTCGGTACCGGCAGTGGCGGCGGACAGGCCCTGTGGGTCGACCGCCACGTCTGTCTCCACGTTGAGACCGGTGTCGATCTCGGCGTCGAAGTGTGTCGGTTCGGTCGGCAGACTCTGGGGCATGAGGCCTCTTTCGGGGGGCGGGAGCAACGGAAGCATCGGGTGCGTCGGGTGCACCGGGTGGAGTGCAGCGGACACAGCGGGGGCACCGGCGCCGGCATCGGGCTCCAGTCTGCCGTATGGGTGGCGGTCCGGACGGGTCCCACGCACAACCGGGCGGATCATGCCCCGCAGGTGTCCCGATCCGGGCAGAGAAGGGTCCAGGACGCCCCCGGAAGGGTCATTTCATTCGCAGAACCGTTCGGAAGTCGTTCGGAGGCCGTTCGATCACGGCTCGGTCACCCCACCGTCACCGCACCGCCACCGGGCGCGTTCGGGTGGGTCGCCCCGGTCGCCTACCATCACATACGACACGCTGCCCGGATCTGTGCCGGTACCGGCGCGCCGCCGCCCGGCCGGGTCGAACACCGGTCCGGCGCACCCGAGCGCCGACCCGTTGGCACATCCCGCGCGCACAGCACGACGCACGACGGATCAGGAGACCCCGCATGATCGGCCTCGTTCTGGCAGCCGGCGCCGGCCGCCGGCTGCGCCCGTACACCGACACCCTGCCCAAGGCGCTGGTGCCGGTCGACGGGGAGCGGACCGTCCTGGACCTCACCCTGGGCAACTTCGCCGAGGTCGGACTGCGCGACGCGGCGATCGTCGTCGGCTACCGCAAGGAGGCGGTGTACGACCGCAAGGACGCCCTGGAGAGCAAGTACGGGGTCAAGCTCCACCTGGTCGAGAACGACAAGGCCGAGGAGTGGAACAACGCCTACTCGCTCTGGTGCGCCCGCGAGCTGTTCTCCGAGGGCCTGCTGCTGGCCAACGGCGACACCGTCCACCCGGCCTCCGTCCAGCGCACCATGCTGGAGGGCAACCGGCGCCTCGTCGAGGACGGCCGGGCCCCCGGCATCCTGCTGGCCCTCGACACGGTGAAGAAGCTCGCCGACGAGGAGATGAAGGTCGTCGTCGACCCGGCCGCCGGCATGCGTCGCATCACCAAGCTGATGGACCCGGCCGATGCGACCGGCGAGTACATCGGCGTCACCGTGATCAACCCCGCCGCGGCGGCCGACCTGACCGACGCGCTGCGCGCCACCTACGAGCGCGACCCGCAGCTGTACTACGAGGACGGCTACCAGGAGATGGTCAACCGGGGCCTGCGGATCGACGTGCAGCCGATCGGCGAGGTCTCCTGGGTCGAGGTCGACAACCACGACGACCTGGCGAAGGCCCGGGAGATCGCGTGCCAGTACTGACCCGACTGGTCCCGTCGCCGCTGTTCGCGGAGATCCGCCCGGGCGCGCTGGACGCGCTCGGCGGCATCCTCGCGGACCAGCGGCTGTCGGCCTCGGGCCGGATCGCGGTGGCGATCAGCAACGGCTCCGGCGCCGCGATGCGCGAGCGCCTGGAGCCGGCCCTGCCCGGCGCCGACTGGTACAACGTGGACGACGGCAGCCTCGACAGCGCGGTGCGCTTCGCCGAGGAGATGCGCGGCAAGCACTACGACGCGGTCGTCGGCCTCGGTGGCGGCAAGATCATCGACGCCGCCAAGTACGCCGCCGCCCGGGTCGGCCTGCCGGTGGTCGCGGTGGCCACCAACCTCGCGCACGACGGCATCTGCTCGCCGGTCTCCACCCTCGACAACGACGCCGGCCGGGGCTCCTACGGGGTGCCCAGCCCGATCGGCATCATCGTCGACCTGGACGTGATCCGGCAGGCCCCCCAGCGCTTCGTGGCGGCCGGCATCGGGGACGTCGTCTCCAACATCTCGGCCTGCGCGGACTGGGAGTTGTCGCATGCCGTCACCGGCGAACCGGTGGACGGGCTGGCCGTGGCGATGGCCCGCTCGGCGGGCGAGAACCTGCTGCGGCACCCGGGGAGCACGCAGGACCAGGACCTCCTGACGGCCCTCGCGGAAGCCCTGGTACTGTCCGGCATCGCGATGAACATCGCTGGCAGTTCCCGGCCTTCCTCGGGTGCCTGCCACGAGATCTGCCATGCCCTGGACGTGATGTACCCCAAGCGTTCCGCCCAGCACGGCGAACAGGTGGGCCTCGGCGCCGCGTTCGCCAGCTTCCTGCGGGGCGAGCGCGAGCTGACCGGCCTGATCGTGGAGTGCCTGGCGCGCCACGGACTGCCGGTTACCGCCGCTCAAATGGGTTTCAGCGATGCGGAGTTCACCGAGGCGGTGCACTACGCTCCAAACACCCGCCCGGGCCGCTACACCATCCTGGAACACCTCGACCTCTCCCCTTCCGCAATCAGGGACGCGTACGCCGACTATGTCCAAGCCGTCAACAGCTGACCCCTCCACCGCGGGCGCGCGGCCCCCGGTGGACCTGACCCGCCGGCCCTCGATCGAGGAACTGCGCGCGGTGATCCACCCGGAGGGCATGCTCCAGCGCCGCAGCGCCGAGCACTGGGCCGGGCGCCTGTACATGCGGAAGATCTCGCTGCGGATCACCCGCGTGCTGTCCACCATGACGGCGATCACGCCCAACGGCCTGACGTACCTGATGATGTTCACCGGCATCCTGGCCGGTGCGGCGCTGGTCGTCCCGGGCATCGCCGGCGCGATCCTGGGCGCGCTGCTGATCCAGGTCTACCTGCTGCTGGACTGCGTGGACGGCGAGGTGGCCCGCTGGCGCCGGCAGACCTCGCTCACCGGTGTCTACCTGGACCGGGTCGGCCACTACATGTCCGAGGCGGCCCTGCTGACCGGCCTCGGCCTGCGTGCCACCGACCTGCTGCACCGCGAGGGCCACGGCTCCCACTGGGAGTGGGCGTTCCTGGGCACGCTGGCCGCGCTCGGCGCCATCCTGATCAAGTCCGAGACGGACCTGGTGGACGTGGCCCGGGCCCGCAGCGGCATGACGGCCGTCGAGGACAGCGCCTCGGTGCCGCGCTCCTCCTCGGTGGCCAAGGCGCGTCGGGCGGCCTCCTTCCTGAAATTCCACCGCCTGGTCGGCGCGGTCGAGGCCTCGCTGTTCATCCTGGCGGCCGGGGTCGCCGACGCCGTGCACGGCGGGCTGTTCTTCACCCGGCTCGCGGTCGTGGTGCTGGCGGCCATCGCCATGCTGCAGACCGTGCTGCACCTGCTGAGCATCGTCCTGTCGAGCAGGCTGCGATGACCGGGCGGAGCGAGTTCATGATCGAAGGCCGCGCGTGGGCCGACGCCCTCGCCGAGCGGAGCGGGGCGGGCGCATGACCACTTCCATCACCGCGGAGAGCTTCCGCCTCGGTGTCGTCATCATCACCATGGGCAACCGGCCCGCCGAGCTCAACGCCCTGATCGAGTCCGTCCGCGCGCAGGAGGGCCCGGCCGTCGAGCTCGCCGTGGTCGGCCAGGGCGTCGAGCTGCCCCCGCTGGCGGAGGGCGTGCGCACCGTCGAGCTGCCGGAGAACCTCGGCATCCCGGGCGGCCGCAACGTCGGCATCGAGCTGTTCGGGCCGGACGGCCGGGACGTGGACGCCGTGCTGTTCCTGGACGACGACGGACTGCTGCCGCGCACCGACTCGGCCCGGCTGCTGCGCGAGGCGTTCACCACCGACCCGGAGCTGGGCATCGTGTCCTTCCGGATCGAGGACCCCGACACCGGTGTCACCCAGCGTCGGCACGTTCCCCGGCTGCGCGCCAGCGACCCGATGCGCTCCTCCCGGGTGACCACCTTCCTGGGCGGTGCGAGCGCCGTGCGCTGCAAGGTGTTCGAGCAGGCCGGGCAGCTGCCCGCCGAGTTCTTCTACGCCCACGAGGAGACCGACCTCGCGTGGCGCGCGCTGGACGCCGGCTGGGCCATCGACTACCGGGCGGACGTGGTGCTGCACCACCCGGCGACCTCGCCGGCCCGGCACGCCGCCTACTTCCACAACGTGGCCCGTAACAGGGTCTGGCTCGCGAGGCGGAACCTTCCGGCCCCGTTGGTGCCTCTCTATCTGGGAACCTGGTTTCTGCTGACCGTGGCCCGACGCCCCTCCGCCGAGGGACTGAAGGCCTGGCTGGGTGGATTCCGGGCGGGTTTCCGCGAACCCTGTGGTCCGCGCAAGCCCATGCGATGGCGTACCGTCTGGCGACTGACCAGGATGGGCCGACCTCCGATCATCTGATTTGATCAGGTGATCGATCGCCACGGCCGGTGACCACACACCGGCCGGAATCCCCCGTGATCCCAGTGGATCCCCATCGGCGCAAGGCCGGCGGACCCCCGCCGACCGGCCGCCCCGACCGATCCCGCGTGAAGGACGAATGTGTCGACAGTGAGTGAACCCGTCAGCCTCTCAGCCCCCAGGGGGGCGGACGCGGGCCTGACCCCCAAGCAGCTTGCGGACAAGTACGGTCTGTCGGTGAGCGGCGCGCGGCCGGGCCTGTTCTCGTACACCAAGCAGCTCTGGGCCCGGCGCCACTTCGTCTGGGCCTTCGCCACCGCCCGCCTGGTGGCCCAGTACACCGACGCCAAGCTGGGCCAGCTCTGGCAGGTCGTGACCCCGCTGCTCAACTGCGGTGTGTTCTACCTGGTCTTCGGCGTGATCCTGAAGAGCAAGGACAACTTCCCGCCGAACACCTACATCGCCTGGCTCTGCATCGGCGTCTTCATCTTCCAGTTCACCCAGAACGCGGTGCAGTCCGGTACCCGGGCGATCTCGGACAACCTCGGCCTGATCCGCGCGCTGCACTTCCCGCGCGCCAGCCTGCCGATCGCCTTCACCGTGATCCAGCTCCAGCAGCTGCTGATCTCGATGATCGTGCTGGTCATCACCGTGCTGGCGGCCGGCATCACCCCCGGCAAGACCTGGCTGCTGATCCTCCCGGCGCTGTTCCTGCAGACCCTGTTCAACACCGGCGTCTCGCTGATCTTCGCCCGGATCGGCTCCAAGACCAGTGACATCTCCCAGCTGATCCCGTTCGTGATGCGCGCCTGGATGTTCCTGTCCGGTGTGATGTTCAGCATCCAGGACAAGGTCTCGACCTGGCCGCACTACATCCAGACGATCATGGCCCTCAACCCGGCCTCGGTCTACATGGACCTGCTCCGGCACGCCTTCGCGCCGATCATCTACAACAAGCACCTGCCCGCGCACCAGACCATCCCGCCGCACCAGTGGACGTACGGTCTGGCCTGGGGCGTCGGCATGTTCGTCATCGGATACGTCTTCTTCTGGAAGGCCGAGGAGGAGTACGGCCGTGGCTGACACCGACCTGAGCAAGCGCGACGCCGTCCCGGCCGCGAACGTGACCCGCGAGCCCACCGTCGTCGTCGACGACGTGCACATCGTCTACAAGGTGCACGGCGCCGGCTCCGGCAAGGGCAGCGCCACCTCGGCGCTGAGCCGCATCATCAGCCGCAAGCGCGCCGCCGGCGTGCGCGAGGTGCACGCGGTGAAGGGCATCAGCTTCACCGCGTACAAGGGCGAGGCCGTCGGCCTGATCGGCTCCAACGGCTCCGGCAAGTCGACCATGCTGGCCGCCATCGCGGGCCTGCTGCCGACCGAGAAGGGCGGCATCTACACCAACGGCCAGCCCTCGCTGCTGGGCGTCAACGCGGCCCTGATGAACGAGCTCAGCGGTGAGCGCAACGTCATCCTGGGCTGCCTGGCGATGGGCATGACCCCGGCCCAGGTGAAGGCGCGCTACCAGGACATCGTCGACTTCTCCGGGATCAACGACAAGGGCGACTTCATCTCCCTGCCGATGCGCACCTACTCGTCCGGCATGGGCGCCCGGCTGCGGTTCTCGATCGCCGCCGCCAAGACCCACGACGTGTTGCTGATCGACGAGGCGCTGGCCACCGGTGACCAGGCCTTCCAGCAGCGCAGCAAGAAGCGCATCGACGAGCTGCGCGGGTCCGCCGGTACGGTCTTCCTGGTCAGCCACGACAACAACTCGATCCGCGAGGTCTGCGAGCGGACCATCTGGATCGAGGCCGGCGAGCTGGTCATGGACGGCCCGACCGACGAGGTCGTCGGCCGCTACGAGCGCGGCGAGCGCCCGTAACCCGCGGTAGGGCGGAACCCCCGGCTGTGAAGGGCCGGCCCCGGAGCATTCCGGGGCCGGCCCTTCGGCATGCGGCCGCCGGTACCCCGGGTGGCCCGCCGCCGCGGGGGTGAGCGCCCCCGTGCGCGGGCGGGGCGCTCTTCTCGGGCGCGGCCCGTGGTGTCAGGCTGTAGGTGCGGGGGCGGTGTGTCGTGCGTGACGCCCGCGCTCGGACGCGTGTCCGAGTCGGACCGGTGATACCCAGCGGTGTAGAACGGGGGAGTGACTGCAGTGTCGGCTTCGGCCCAGCCCAGAGATACGCCGGTGAACCCCTCCGTGGGACAGACCCTGGAGAAGGCGGGTGCGGAGAACTTCCCGGTCGCCCCGTTCTTCGTGCCCGCGGCCTGGCGGGACGACCTGATGAGGGTCTACGGCTTCGCCCGGCTGGTCGACGACGCCGGCGACGGGGACCTGGCCGACCCGGCCGCCACCGCCACCCTGCTCGGGATCGAGCAGCGGCCCCCCGCCACCCCTTCGGACCAGTCCGGCCCGCCGAGCCCGGCGGAGGTCGCCTTCCGGCTCGCCCTGCTCGACGGACTGGAGCACGACCTCGACCGGGTCTTCGAGACCGCCCTGCGCCCCGGCGGCGCCGACCGGCCCCGCCACCCGCTGATGCGGGCGCTGGTCCCGCTGGTCGACCGGCGCGCCCTCACCCCCGAGCCGTTCCGCCGTCTGATCGAGGCCAACCGGGTGGACCAGACCACCGCCCGCTACGCCACCTACGACGACCTGGTCGGCTACTGCACGCTCTCCGCGGACCCGGTCGGCCGCCTGGTGCTCGCCATCGCGGGCGTTTCCACCCCCGAGCGGATCGCCCTCTCCGACGCGATCTGCACCGCCCTCCAGGTCGTCGAACACCTGCAGGACGTCGCCGAGGACCTCTCCCACGGCCGGATCTACCTCCCCACCGAGGACCTGGAGCGCTTCGGCGTCTCCGAGGAGGAGCTCGCCGCCCCCAGCGCGAACGGAGCGGTGCGGGAACTGATCGCGTTCGAGGCCGAACGAGCCCGCACCCTGCTCGACCGCGGCGCACCATTGGTAGGTACGGTTCGGGGGAGGCTTCGACTGCTCCTGGCGGGATTCACCGCCGGCGGCTACGCGGCCCTGGCGGCCATCGAGGACGCCGGGTACGACGTACTCGCCCAGCAGGCGAAGCCGGACAAGCGCCGCCTCGCAGCGAAGGCGGCGGCCATCTTCGCGAAGGGAAGGTGAACGCCCGAGTGGCGGCATCACCACTGGCGTCGGCCCAGGTCATGGCGGCGTACCGGTACTGCGAGGCAGTCACCGGGATGCAGGCGCGCAACTTCAGCTACGGCATCCGGCTGTTGCCCGAGCCCAAGCGGCTGGCCATGTCGGCCCTGTACGCCCTGGCCCGCCGGGTGGACGACATCGGCGACGGCGACCTCCCGGACGACCGCAAGGCCGAGGCGCTGCTGCGCACCCGGGAGCTGGTGGACGAGGTCCGCACCGGGGCGGTCGCCGAGGACGACACCGATCCGATCAAGGTGGCCCTGGCCGACGCCGCCCGGCGCTTCCCGATCCCGCTCGGCGGCTTCGACGAGCTGATCGACGGCGTCGAGATGGACCTCAAGGGCGCCGAGTACCAGACCTACGAGGAGCTGAAGGTCTACTGCCGCTGCGTGGCCGGCGCGATCGGCCGGCTCTCGCTGGGCGTGTACGGCTGCGACGACCCCGAGCTCGGGGCGCGGTACGCGGACACCCTCGGGTTGGCCCTGCAGCTCACCAACATCCTGCGCGACCTGCGCGAGGACGCCCTGAACGGCCGCACCTACCTGCCCGCCGAGGACCTGGTCCGGTTCGGCTGCGAGCAGGGCTTCGCGCTGCCCAAGCCGCCGGTCGGCGCCGACTTCACCGGCCTGGTGGCCTTCGAGGCCGCCCGCGCCCAGGCCGCCTTCGAGGAGGGCCTGCGGCTGCTGCCGATGCTCGACCGTCGCAGTCGCGCCTGCACCGCCGCGATGGCGGGGATCTACCACCGGCTGCTCGGCCGGATCGCCGCCGACCCGGAGTCGGTGCTGCGCGGCCGGGTCTCGCTGCCGGGCTGGGAGAAGGCGTACGTGGCGCTTTCCGGGCTCGCCGGGGGGCGTTCTTGATTCTCGTCACAGTTCTGTCACGCTGTGTCAGCGGGGAATCACCGGGTAGATCCGTGCTGACCACGACCGTGTGGACCACAGCGGCGCCGACCGCCGGCGTGCCGGCCACTGCGACCGCCGCCGCGCGGTCCAGCGACTTCGAGGGGGAGGTCCGATGACCGGGCGAGCCGATGCCGCGCGCCCGGCCGCCGTCGTGGTCGGCGGTGGCCTGGCCGGGATCACCTCCGCGCTGCGGCTGGCCGAGGCCGGCCACGAGGTCACGCTCGCGGAGGGGCGGCCCCGGCTCGGCGGCCTGGCCTTCTCCTTCCAGCGCGGCGAGCTGACCGTCGACAACGGCCAGCACGTCTACCTGCGCTGCTGCACCGCCTACCGCGGCCTGCTGGAGCGCCTCGGCGCCACCCGGATGACCCACCTGCAGGACCGCCTGGACGTCCCGGTGCTCTCCGCCACCGGCCCCGACGCGGCCCCCGTGCGCACCCTGGGCCGACTGCGCCGGGCCGGCCTGCCCGTCCCGCTGCACCTGGCCGGCAGCCTCGCCCGCTACCCGCACCTGTCGCCGGCCGACCGCGCCCGGGTGGTCCGCGGCGCGCTCGCCCTCAAGGGCCTGGACCTCGACGACCCGGCGCTGGACCGGCTCTCCTTCGGCGAGTGGCTGCGCCGCAACGGGCAGAACGCCGCCACCACGGCCGCGCTGTGGGACCTGGTCGGCGTCGCCACGCTGAACGCCCGGGCCGACCAGGTGTCGCTGGCGCTCGCCGCCAAGGTGTTCAAGACCGGTCTGCTCTCCGACCCGGGCGCCGCCGACATCGGCATCGCGGCCGTCCCGCTCGGCGCGATCCACCACGACCGGGCGCTCGCCGAACTGGAACGCGCCGGCGTGAAGGTGCTGCTGCGCGCCCGGGTCGCGGAACTCAAGCCGGCCGCGCCCCAGCACGCCGTCCGGCTGGAGGGCGGGGAACTGCTCGCCGCCGACACCGTCGTGCTGGCCGGGGCCCAGGACAGCGCGGCCGCCCTGCTGCCGCCGGGCGCCGTGACCGAGCGGCTGGCCGACTTCGGCACCGCGCCGATCCTCAACGTGCACGTGGTCTACGACCGCAAGGTGCTGCGCCGGCCCTTCTTCGCCGCGCTCGACTCCCCGGTCCAGTGGGTCTTCGACCGCACCACCCACTCCGGCCTGGCCGGCACCTCGATCGGCCGAGCCCACCCGGGCGCCCAGTACCTGGCGCTCTCGCAGTCCGCCGTCCAGGACGAGATCGACCTGCCGGTGGCCGAGCTGCGCCGCCGCTACCTGCCCGAGCTGGCCCGGCTGCTGCCGGCCGCGGCCGGGGCCGAGGTGCTGGACTTCTTCGTCACCCGGGAGCGCACCGCCACCTTCGACGGCGCCCCGGGCACCGCCGCGCTGCGCCCGTCGGCCGCGACGGCCGTCCCCGGCCTGCTGCTGGCCGGCTCGTGGACCGCCACCGGCTGGCCCGCGACCATGGAGGGCGCCGTGCGCAGCGGCCACGCCGCCGCCGACGCCGCGCTCGCCGCGGCCGGCGTCCGGGTGCCGGTGGACCGGGGCGACGGGAGGTGGCCCAGGTGACGGCGGGCCCCTCTGCCGGAGAGCCCGCCAGAGCCGACGGGCGTACTGTCGGCCGCATCGGCCCGATCGGCCCGATCGGCCGCACCGACACCGTTCGCTTCGGCACCACCATCGGCACCAGCCGCACCGACAGCACCCGGCCGCCCCGTGCGGTCCGGCACCACGAGGGAGAGGGAACGCACGTGGAGTCACGCACCGGCTTCGCCGTCGGAGGCACGGCGCACGCCGAACCGGTCTCGGTGCCGGAGCTGCTCGCCCGCAGCCGTACGCTCTGCACCCCGCCGCTCCGGGCTGCCGTCGCCCGTTTGGCCGCACCGATGGACACCGTCGCGGCCTACCACTTCGGCTGGATCGACCGGGACGGCACCCCGGTGGAGGGGGACAGCGGCAAGGCGGTGCGTCCGGCGCTGGCGCTGCTCTCCGCCCAGGCCACCGGTGCGGCGCCCGAGGTGGGTGTGCCCGGTGGGGTCGCCGTTGAGCTGGTGCACAACTTCTCCCTCCTTCATGATGATCTGATGGACGGTGACGAGACCCGGCGGCACCGGGCCACCGCCTGGACGGTCTTCGGGCCGGCCCAGGCGATCCTGGTCGGCGACGCCCTGGCCACGCTCGGCACGGAGGTGCTGCTCGACGCCGCGGCGACCGGCGGCACGAGCCCCGCCGACGCCGCGCGTGCCGTCCGGCTGCTCACCACCGCGACCCGCCGGCTGATCGACGGCCAGGCCATGGACGTCGCCTTCGAGCAGCGCGACAGCGTCACCGTCGCCGAGTGCCTGGAGATGGAGGGCGGCAAGACGGCGGCGCTGCTGGCCGCAGCCTCGGCGATCGGCGCGGTGCTGGCCGGGGCCGACGACAAGGTGTCCGACGCGCTCCAGCGCTACGGCCACCACCTGGGGCTGGCCTTCCAGGCGGTGGACGACCTGCTCGGCATCTGGGGCGCCACCGAGGTCACCGGCAAGCCGCACTGGGGCGACCTGCGCCAGCGCAAGAAGTCCCTGCCGGTCGCCGCCGCACTGGCCGAGGGCGGCCAGGCCTCGCGCCGGCTGGCCGAGGAGCTGGCGGATCCGAAGGGCCGGGGCCTGGAGAGCGAGCCCGAGCTCGCCGCCCGGGCCGCGCTGATCGAGGAGGCCGGCGGCCGGGCCTGGACCCAGGAGGAGGCCCGCCGCCAGCACACGACTGCCCTCGCCGCCCTGGACGAGGTGCCCATGTCCGACGCGGTGCGCGAGCACTTCGTCGCACTCGCCGAATTCGTGGTGGTACGAGAGAGGTGACGTTACGTTGACAGCAACCGCGGACGGCCGGCTCGACCCTGAGTACGATTCCGAGCCGGTCGCGGTGGGCGACCGCCCCCCGACCCTGCTGGGTGCGGGGCGGTGGCAGCCCGAGGACACCGACCGGCTCCGGCCGGCCGGTGAGGCGGAACTCCGGCCCGCCGACGCGCGCGAGGCCCTGGCGCGCGCGACCACCCACCTGCTCTCGCTGCAGTCCTCCGAGGGCTGGTGGAAGGGCGACCTGGAGACCAACGTCACCATGGACGCCGAGGACTTACTGCTCCGCCAGTTCCTGGGCATCAGGACCGAGGAGCAGACCCGGGCCACCGCCGAGTGGATCCGCTCGCAGCAGCGGGAGGACGGCACCTGGGCCACCTTCCACGGCGGGCCGCCCGAACTCTCCACCACGGTCGAGGCGTACGTCGCCCTCAAACTCGCCGGCGACGACCCGAACGCCCCGCACATGCTGGCCGCCGCGCGCTACGTCCGCTCCGCCGGGGGCATCGCGGCCGCCCGGGTGTTCACCCGGATCTGGCTCGCGCTCTTCGGCTGGTGGCCCTGGGAACGGCTGCCGGAGATGCCGCCGGAGATCATCTTCCTGCCCAAGTGGCTGCCGCTGAACATCTACGCCTTCGGCTGCTGGGCCCGCCAGACCATCGTCCCGCTGACCGTCGTCTCGGCCCACCGCCCGGTTCGTCCGGCCCCGTTCCAGCTCACCGAGCTGCACACCGACCCGGACCACCCGTACCCCGACCGGCCGCTCGCCCCCGCCACCAGCTGGGACGGTCTGTTCGAGCGCCTCGACAAGGCGCTGCACGCCTACCACCGTCGGGCCTTCCGGCCGCTTCGCCGGCTCGCCGTCTCCCAGGCCTGCCGCTGGATCGTCGAGCGGCAGGAGGCCGACGGCTGCTGGGGCGGCATCCAGCCCCCGGCCGTCTACTCGCTGATCGCCCTCCACCTGGAGGGCTACGAGCTGGAGCACCCGGTGAT
Source organism: Kitasatospora sp. NPDC058190 (assembly GCF_042883685.1). Taxonomy (NCBI): domain Bacteria; kingdom Bacillati; phylum Actinomycetota; class Actinomycetes; order Kitasatosporales; family Streptomycetaceae; genus Kitasatospora; species Kitasatospora sp. NPDC058190. Next base: position 57,266 of record NZ_JBHVVI010000006.1, on the reverse strand, counting down.
GAAGGCCGGGCTCTCCTCGTTCGACCGCTTCACCGTGCACACCGAGGACGGCATGCGCTGGATGGAGGCCTGCCAGTCCCCGGTCTGGGACACCTGCCTGGCCACCATCGCGCTGGTCGACGCCGGGGTGCCGGCCGACCACCCGGCGCTGGTCTCCGCCGTCGACTGGATGCTCGGCGAGGAGATCCGCAAGCGCGGCGACTGGTCCGTCCAGCGGCCCGGGCTGCCGGCCGGCGGCTGGGCCTTCGAGTTCGAGAACGACACCTACCCCGACATCGACGACACCGCCGAGGTGGTGCTCGCGCTGCGCCGGGTCGCCCACCCCGACCAGGCCAAGGTCGACGCGGCGGTGGACCGGGGCGTGCTCTGGAACCTCGGCATGCAGTCCAAGAACGGCGCCTGGGGCGCCTTCGACGTCGACAACACCAGCCTGCTACCCAACAAGCTGCCGTTCTGCGACTTCGGCGAGGTGGTTGACCCGCCGTCCGCCGACGTCACCGCCCACGTCGTGGAGATGCTCGCCGAGACCGGCCGCGCCCGGGACCCGCGGACCCGGCGCGGCATCGAGTGGCTGCTGCGCAACCAGGAGGCGGACGGCTCCTGGTTCGGCCGCTGGGGCACCAACTACATCTACGGCACCGGCTCGGTGCTGCCCGCCCTGGTCGCGGCCGGCGTCCCGGACGAGCACCCGGCGATCCGCCGGGCGGTGCGCTGGTTGGAGGACCGGCAGAACGCCGACGGCGGCTGGGGCGAGGACATGCGCTCCTACGACGACCCGGAGCGCTGGGCCGGGCGGGGCGACTCCACCGCCTCGCAGACCGCGTGGGCGCTGATGGCGCTGCTCGCGGCCGGTGAGGGCCCGGACGGCCGGGCCAACCCGTCGGTGGAACGCGGCGTGGACTGGCTGGTGCGCACCCAGCTGCCCGAGGGCACCTGGGACGAACCGCAGTTCACCGGCACCGGGTTTCCGTGGGACTTCTCCATCAACTACCACCTGTACCGGCTGGTCTTCCCGGTCACCGCGCTCGGCCGCTACCTCAACGGCGCTCCCGGCATGGCGAAGCCGAGCGGTACCCCGGCGATCGGGGCGGCGCGGTGACCACCGCCCCCCTGCTGGTGCTCTGCGCACTGGGCCCCGAGGTCTGGGCCCTGCGCGGCGGTGACTGGCGCGGCGCCGCCGGCGGCCCCCCGGTGCTGGTGCGCACCGGGGTCGGCCGGCGGCGCGCCGGGCTGGCCGTCCGACGGGTGCTCAGCTCCGCCCCGGGCGGCTACGGCGCCGTCGTGGTGGCCGGATTCGGCGCCGCCGTCGGCCCGGGCGTGGCGTCGGGCGACGTGGTGGCCGCCGACGGCGTGCGCGACGCCGAGGGCCACCTGTACCCGGTCGACTCCGGTCCGGAGCTGGCCCGGGCGCTCAAGGAACACGGGCTGACCGCGCACACCGGGGTGCACCACACCGCCGACCACGTGGTGCGCGGCATCGAGCGGCGCGCGCTGCACCTGCAGGGCGCGCTCGCCGTCGACATGGAGGCCGCCGCCGTCCTGTCCGCGGTGCGGGAGGTGCGCCCGGTGCTGCCCGTCGCCGTCCTGCGGGTGGTGGTGGACACCCCCGAGCACGAGCTGCTGCGGCCCGGCACCCTGCCGGCCGGGGTGCGCGCCTGGCGGACCCTGAGGGCGACGGTACCCGCCCTGGTCGACTGGTACCGACAGGAGCCCGGGACCGGCTCCGCACACCTGAACCACCCCACATCCTCGACGCTCCCCCAGGAGGCGAGCTAGCCATGGCCATGCCGTTGCGCCAGACCGTGCGGGTCGGCACCTACCTGCTGCAGCAGAAGCTGCTCAAGCGCCGGGACAAGTTCCCGCTGATCGTCGAGCTGGAACCGCTGTTCGCGTGCAACCTCGCCTGCGAGGGCTGCGGCAAGATCCAGCACCCGGCGGGCGTCCTCAAGCAGCGGATGCCCGTCGCGCAGGCGGTCGGCGCGGTCCTGGAGTCGGGTGCCCCGATGGTCTCGATCGCCGGCGGCGAGCCGCTGATGCACCCGCAGATCGACGAGATCGTCCGACAACTGGTGGAGCGCCGCAAGTACGTCTTCCTCTGCACCAACGCGCTGCTGCTGCGCAAGAAGATCGACAAGTTCAAGCCGTCGCCGTACTTCACCTTCGCCGTGCACATCGACGGCCTGCGTGAGCGGCACGACGAGTCGGTGGCCAAGGAGGGCACCTTCGACGAGGCGGTGGCCGCGATCAAGGAGGCCAAGCGGCGCGGCTTCCGGGTCACCACCAACAGCACCTTCTTCAACACCGACACGGCGCAGACGGTCATCGACGTACTCGACTACCTCAACGACGAGTTGAAGGTGGACGAGATGATGATCTCCCCGGCCTACGCCTACGAGAAGGCCCCCGACCAGGAGCACTTCCTCGGCGTCGAGCAGACCCGCGAGCTGTTCCGCAAGGCCTTCGCCGGCGGAAACCGCCAGCGCTGGCGGCTCAACCACAGCCCGCTCTTCCTGGACTTCCTGGAGGGCAAGGCCGACTTCGAGTGCACCCCCTGGGGCATCCCCAACTACTCGCTGTTCGGCTGGCAGCGGCCCTGCTACCTGATGGCCGACGGCTACGTGCCGACCTACCGCGAGCTGGTCGAGAAGACCGACTGGAGCAAGTACGGCCGCGGCAAGGATCCGCGCTGCGAGAACTGCATGGCCCACTGCGGCTACGAGCCGACCGCCGTCCTCGCGACGATGGGCTCGCTCCAGCAGTCGCTGCGCGCCATCACCGAGACCGTCAGCGCCAACCGCGGGCACTGAGCCCGGTCGTGCTCAGTCCGGCCCGGGCCGCGGCGCCCGGGCCGGCCCCGCCCCTCGGGCGCAGTCACCACCGCACCGCATCGAGTCGTGAGGTGTACCCATGTCACTGCTCTCCCGCGTCACATCCCCGGCCGAGCTGCGCAAGCTGCCCGCGTCCGAACTCCCGCTGCTCGCCGACGAGATCCGCGACTTCCTGATCGACGCCGTCACCCGCACCGGCGGCCACCTCGGGCCCAACCTCGGCGTGGTGGAGCTGACCATCGCGCTGCACCGGGTCTTCGACTCGCCGTACGACCGGATCGTCTTCGACACCGGGCACCAGAGCTACGTCCACAAACTGCTCACCGGCCGCCAGGACTTCTCGAAACTGCGGACGAAGGGCGGGCTGTCCGGCTACCCCTCGCGGGCGGAGTCCGAACACGACCTGGTGGAGAACTCGCACGCCTCCACCGCGCTCTCCTACGCCGACGGGCTGGCCAAGGCGGCCCGGCTGCTCGGCCAGCACGACCGGCACACCGTCGCGGTGATCGGCGACGGCGCGCTCACCGGCGGACTCGCCTGGGAGGCGCTCAACAACATCGCCGAGGCGCGTGACCGGCCGGTGGTCATCGTCGTCAACGACAACGAGCGCTCCTACGCCAGGACCATCGGCGGCCTGGCCAACCACCTGGCCACCCTGCGCACCACCCAGGGCTACGAGCGCTTCCTCGCCCTCGGCAAGGAGGCGCTGCAGCGCACCCCGCTGGTCGGCCAGCCGATCTTCGACGCGCTGCACGGCGCCAAGAAGGGGTTCAAGGACGCCTTCGCGCCGCAGGGCATGTTCGAGGACCTCGGGCTCAAGTACCTCGGGCCCATCGACGGCCACGACCTGGGCGCGGTCGAACAGGCGCTGCGCCAGGCCCGCAACTTCGGGGGCCCGGTCATCGTGCACTGCCTGACCGTCAAGGGGCGCGGCTACCTGCCGGCCGAGCAGGACGAGGCCGACCGCTTCCACGCCGTCAACCCGATCGACCCGTACACCTGCCTGCCGATCTCGCCCAGCGCCGGGGTCTCCTGGACCTCCGTGTTCGGCGCGGAGCTGGTCGAGCTCGGCGCCGAGCGGCCCGAGCTGGTGGCGATCACCGCCGCGATGCTCCAGCCGGTCGGGCTGGGACCGTTCGCCAAGGCCTACCCGGACCGGACCTTCGACGTCGGGATCGCCGAGCAGCACGCCGTCACCAGCGCGGCGGGCCTGGCCACCGGCGGGCTGCACCCGGTGGTCGCGGTGTACTCGACCTTCCTCAACCGGGCCTTCGACCAGGTGCTGATGGACGTCGCCCTGCACCGGCTGGGCGTCACCTTCGTGCTCGACCGCTCCGGGGTGACCGGTCCGGACGGCGCCTCGCACAACGGCATGTGGGACATGTCGATCCTCCAGGTCGTCCCCGGACTGCGGCTGGCCGCCCCGCGCGACGCCGACCAGCTGCGGGCCCAGCTGCGCGAGGCCGTCGCGGTCGAGGACGCCCCCACCGTGGTGCGCTTCCCCAAGGGGAACGTCGGGCCCGCCGTCGCGGCGATCGAACGGATCGGCGGGATGGACGTGCTGCTGCGCACCGGCGCGGTGCCGGAGATCCTGCTGGTCGCCGTCGGCACCACCGCCTCGGCCTGCCTGGACGCCGCCCGGCTGCTGCTCGCCGAGGGCTTCACCGCGACCGTGGTCGACCCGCGCTGGGTCAAGCCGGTGGACCCGGCGCTGCCCGAACTCGCCGCCGCCCACCAGCTGGTGGTCACCGTCGAGGACAACGGCCGGATCGGCGGCGTCGGTTCGGCCGTCTCGCAGGCGCTGCGCGACGCCGACGTGGACGTCCCGGTGCGGGTGCTGGGCCTGCCGCAGGAGTTCCTCGGCCACGCGGCGCGCGGGGAGATCCTGGAGGAGACCGGCCTGACCGGCACCGGGGTCGCGGCCCAGACCGCCGTCTTCGCCAAGAACCTGCTACCGACCCGAGGAGCGAATCCGCGCCATGCCGGTTGACCCAGACCGCCCCGCTTTCGACCTCGCCGCCCTCGTCGCCGAACGCGGCGGTGAGCGCTACGAGTTGCACAGCCGCTACCTCAACCCGCAGCTGCCGCGGATGCTCCACACCATCGGCTTCGACAAGTACTACGAGCGCGCCGAAGGCCAGTACTTCTACGACGCCGAGGGCAACGAGTACCTCGACATGCTGGCCGGCTTCGGCATCTTCGCGCTCGGCCGGCACCACCCGGTGGTGCGCTCGGCGATCCAGCAGGTGATGGACCTGGACCTGCCGGACCTGGTCCGCTTCGACTGCTCGCCGCTGCCCGGACTGCTGGCCGAGCGGCTGCTGTCGTACGCGCCGGGGCTGGACCGGGTGTTCTTCGGCAACAGCGGCACCGAGGCGGTGGAGACCGCGCTCAAGTTCGCCCGCTACGTCACCGGACGCAAGCGGATCCTCTACGCCGACCACGCCTTCCACGGGCTGACCACCGGCTCGCTCTCGGTCAACGGGGAGAGCGGCTTCCGCAAGGGCTTCGACCCGCTGCTGCCGGACACCGCCATCCCGCTCGGCGACATCGGCGCGCTGGCCAAGGAGCTGAAGCGCGGCGACGTCGCGGCGCTGATCGTCGAGCCGATCCAGGGCAAGGGCGTCCAGGCGCCGCCGCCCGGCTGGCTGCGCGCCGCCCAGGCGCTGCTGCACGAGCACAGGGCGTTGCTGATCTGCGACGAGGTGCAGACCGGGATCGGCCGCACCGGCGAGTTCTTCGCCTACCAGAGCGAGGAGGGCGTGCTGCCCGACCTGGTGTGCGTCGCCAAGGCGCTCTCCGGCGGATACGTGCCGGTCGGGGCGACGCTCGGCAAGGGCTGGATCTTCGAGAAGGTGTACTCCTCGATGGACCGGGTGCTGGTGCACTCGGCCAGCTTCGGGTCCAACGCCCAGGCGATGGCGGCGGGGCTGGCGACCCTGGAGGTGATGCGCGACGAGAAGGTGGTGGAGAACGCCCGGCAGGTCGGCGACCGGTTCCGCGAGCGGCTGGCCGCGCTGGCCGACGAGTACGAGCTGCTCGCCGAGGTGCGCGGCCGCGGGCTGATGATCGGCATCGAGTTCGGCCGGCCCAAGTCGCTGAAGCTGCGCACCGGGTGGACCGCCCTGCAGGCTGCGCGCAAGGGGCTGTTCGCGCAGATGGTGGTCGTCCCGCTGCTGCAGCGGCACCGGATCCTGACCCAGGTGTCCGGAGACCACCTGGAAGTGATCAAACTGATCCCGCCGCTGATCATCACCGATCGGGACGTGGACCGGTTCGTGGACGCCTTCACCGAGATCATGGACGAGGCGCACCGGGGGAACGGCCTGATGTGGGACTTCGGGCGGACGCTGGTGAAGCAGGCGGTCGGTAACCGCTGACAGCCCGTCCCCGTGCCGGAAGTGGGCAGTCGGCCGGGCCGGCTGCCCACTCCGTGGGAGACACCGCGTCAGAGCTCGGTCCGGCGGCGCCGGATGACCACCACGAGATCGACGGCGGCGAACAGGGTGAGCAGGCCGAGGGCGACGGCGAATCCGGTGAGGGTGCCCCGGCTGGGAGCGCCGTCGGCGGGGGAGAGGGCCGCCCAGACGGCGAAGCCCACGGTGCTCAGTGCGAACAGCGGGGTGAAGGTGAGCGAGAGCAGGTACCGGAGCTTGAGGTCGCTGCGGGCGGTGGACGGCTCGGTTCCGCTGCGCCACCGTCGCGGGGTCGTGGTGCGCATGGCCGGTCACCTCCGGGCCGCGCGGGTGCGGGCTACGATTCCAGCGTACGTCCGAGGGGCGAGCCGGGGGAGGCGCGATGACGGGGTCGGACAACGCGGGGGCGGGCGCGATGGGGGAGGACACCGAGGGGTACGCGGGGCTGCGGATCGAGCGCGCCCGGGAGTTGGCCCGGCGGCACGGCTGGGCCTCGGTCCGGGTGCTGGAGCCCGGGCAGATGATCACCATGGAGTACCGGGAGGGTCGGCTCAACCTCGCGGTGCGGGACGGCGTGGTCGAGCGCAGCTGGGAGGGGTAGCGCTTCCGGTGGGCGGGGCGTGCGCGGTTCGGTGTGCGCGGATTCGGGCGGGCGGGGTGCGGGTGTGCGCGGGCCGGGGGTGGCCGTCGGGGTCAGCGGGCGAACCGGCGGTGGAGGCGTTGTTCGGCGGCGGCGACCAGCGGTTCCAGCAGCGGCAGTGAGAGCAGCACCAGCAGCCCGGCGGCCCAGCCGGCCAGCACGTCGCTGACCCAGTGGGTGCCCAGGTAGACCGTGGTCAGGCCGATCGAGCAGGCGGTGGCGGCGGCGATCAGCGCCCCGGTGCGCCGCCAGCGGACCGCGAGGTAGGCGAGCACGCCCCAGGTGACCACGGCGTTGGCGGTGTGCCCGGAGGGGAAGATGGTGCCGCCGGAGAAGAGCTCGGGCGAGCCGACGTACTGGGCGTAGTGCGGCCCGAGCCGTCCGGTGACGATCTTGACCGCGCCGACCGTGATGTTGAGCAGCAGCAGCGCGACGCCCATGACCAGCAGCGGGCGCAGCCGCCCGAGGCGGTGGGCGCGCCAGGTGAGCCAGACGAAGGCGGCGATGGCGCTGGGCCCGCGCTGCCCGGCGACCACCCAGGTGGCGAGCAGCGGCTCCAGGCTGGGCCACCGGTCGTAGGGGCGGAGCAGGCGGACCGACCAGTCGAGGTCGACCAGGTCGGTGTTGAGCAGGACTCCGGCCAGCACCAGCAGGTAGACGCCGCAGGTGGCGGCGAGCAGGGCGGCCCGGCGGCGGCTCATCGGAGGCCAGCCGAGCTCGCCGCTCCCGGGGGTCACCCCCTCGGGGGCGCGGTCGGGAGTCCGGAGCTCCCGGTGGTCGGCGGTGCGGCGTTCCGACTCCTGTCGCGGAATGCGGGCGGCGGTACTTCTGGATTGCACGGGGTGACCTTACCCACCCGACCGGGGCTATTTCGGAGGGAATTGTCATCTTCCCGCGAAATCGACAATTAGGTCGTCCGCGAGGTGGCCCGGGGAGTGATTTCCGGTATTCCGGGATCGAAAACCAGTGTGGTCTTCGAATGATTCTCCAAAAGCCCCGGTAAAGAAAGCGGAGCGGGCGGCCGGTCCGGACGGCCTCCCGCTCCGTGGTAACCCTGTGTAGGTTCCGTGCTCAGTCGAGGGGGCCGCCCGCCACGTAGATCACCTGTCCGGAGACGAAGCCGGCGCCCTCGCTGGCGAGGAAGGAGATGGTGTGGGCGACATCCTCGGGCTCGCCGACCCGCTGGACCGGGATCTGAGAGGCGGCGGCCCGCTTGAAGTCTTCGAAGTCCATGCCGACCCGGGCCGCGGTGGCCGCTGTCATGTCGGTGGCGATGAAGCCGGGGGCGACCGCGTTGGCGGTGATGCCGAACTTGCCCAGCTCGATGGCCAAAGTCTTGGTGAAGCCCTGGAGTCCGGCCTTGGCGGCGGAGTAGTTGGCCTGGCCGCGGTTGCCCTGGGCCGACGAGGAGGACAGGTTGACGATGCGCCCGAAACCGGCGTCGACCATGTGCTTCTGCACTGCGCGGGTCATCAGGAAGGCGCCGCGCAGGTGGACGTTCATGACCGTGTCCCAGTCGGACTCGGACATCTTGAAGAGGAGGTTGTCGCGGAGCACGCCCGCGTTGTTGACCAGCACGACCGGGGCGCCGAGCTCGGCGACCACGCGGTCGACGGCCGCCTGGACCTGCTCGGCGTCCGAGACGTCGGCGCCGACGGCCAGCGCCCGGCCGCCGGCGGCGGTGATCCGGTCGACGGTGTCCTTGCCGGCGGTCTCGTCCAGGTCCAGGACGGCGACCGCGTAGCCGTCGGCGGCCAGCCGGACGGCGGTGGCGGCGCCCAGGCCGCGGGCGGCGCCGGTGACGACGGCGACCCGGGTGGCGGTGCTCTGCTCGGTCATGCGCGCTCTCGTCTCTCTCGGGATGCCTCCGGGGGAGTGCCCCCGGAGAGGGTGCCCACACCCTACCGGCGGGTAGGGGGTGCGGCCAGGGTGGAGAGGCGCAGGTGACGGTCGGTAAGGACCGACCGGTCGGCTTTCTGCTGAGAACGGGTTACCGCAAGGGCTTGGCGGCGCGTAAATATGCCAATGTTGCCGAACCTGCGTCTACTATCCGCCCCTGCCTGCCAGCAAGGGCCCGCCGTTTGTATAGTGTCCGCCAGCAGCCACCGGCTGCACGGCTGGAGCGCCCTCCCTCATAGCTGGACGCCCACTCGCCGTTACTGCCCCACCCGGGTGTCCCACACACACCGGGTGTGACATCGGGACGGATACATGGTGCTGGGGGAGATCCCGACAACCCGCGTGTCGGCGCGACTGCAGCAGTCGCCCGGACACCTCATTCGCGTTGCGCAGCAGGTCCACACCCGGCTGTGGTCCGAGCATGTCGGAGCCGATCTCACGGCTCCGCAGTTCGCGGTCCTGCTGGTGCTCGCCCTCGAACCGGGCGCGGACCAGCGCACGGTCGGCGAGCGTGCCTCGCTCGACAAGGCCACGATGGCGGAGATGGTCGCGCGGCTGGTCCGCCGCGGCCTCGTGCTGCGAAGGCGCGACCCGGCCGACGGCCGGCGCAAGCTGCTCGCGCTCTCGCAGAGCGGCGCCCAGGCGGTGCGCGAGGCCACCGGTGGTGTGGTCCGCGTGCAGCGGGTGCTGTTCGAGCCGCTCACCCCGGACGAGCAGGTCGAGGTCGTCCGGGTGATGGCCAAGATAGCCAGGCTGGAGCCCGCCGCGGTCGCCGTGTTCTCGGACGCGCGGCCGATACTGGACGCCCAGCGGGCGATCGGCTACCTGATCAGGGTCGGCCAGCAGGTGCACACCAAGCTCTGGTCGGAGCACGTCGGCGCGGAGCTGACGGCCCCGCAGTACGCCGTGCTGGACGCGCTGGAGCTGGAGCCGGGCGCGGACCAGCGCACGGTCGGTGAGCTGGCCTCGCTGGACAAGGCCACGATGGCCGAGATGGTCAGCCGGCTGGTGCGCCGCGGTCTGGTGCAGCGTCGGCGCGACCCCTCGGACGGTCGCCGCAACCTGCTCTCGCTCTCGCCGGCGGGCCAGGACCTGCTGCACCGCTCGGCCGCCGGGGTGGCCGAGGTTCAGCGGCTGCTGCTCGCGCCGCTGGCGGAGGAGGAGCACGAGGTCGCGCTCGCGCTCATCGCCAAGGCCGCCAGGCTCTAGGCAAAGCCTGTGTAAGACCAGCCAAAACGATTCGCCAAGGCGTCTGAGATCTGCGGCCGTCGGTGAATCCGGGCACGCCGAAGTACCGCCCTCCCTGATCGGGATGGGCGGTACTTCGATATGACTGGCCGTCGGCCAGTGTTCTCCCCGGCGGGGGCGCCGCGCCGTGGCTGCCGGCGCCCCCGCGTCGGGCGTCAGTTCCAGTCGAACCCCTGCGGGTCCGGGCCGATCCGCTTGCCGGTGGCGACGGAGGCGATCGCCGTGAGGTCCTCGGCGTCCAGCTCGAAGCCGGTGACGTCCAGGTTCTCCCGGATGCGGGACGGGGTGACCGACTTCGGGATGGCGATCACGCCGCTCTGCAGGTGCCAGCGGAGCACCACCTGCGCGACCGTACGGCCGTGCTTCTCGGCGATCTTCACCAGCGTCGGCTCGGCCAGCAGCTCACCGCCCTGGCCCAGCGGGCTCCACGCCTCGGTGGCGATGCCGTGCTGGGCGTGGAAGGCGCGCAGCTCCTCCTGCGGGAAGTACGGGTGCAGCTCGACCTGGTTCAGCACCGGGACGACCGAGGCCTCGTCCAGCACCCGGGTCAGCTGCTCGGCGCCGAAGTTCGAGACGCCGATCGACTTGACCCGGCCGTCCGCCTTCAGCTGTTCCAGGGCCTTCCAGACGTTCAGGTAGCTGCCGTGCATCGGGCGCGGCCAGTGGATCAGGTACAGGTCGATGTAGTCGAGGCCCAGCTTGGCCAGCGAGGCGTCGAACTCGCGCAGCACCGCGTCCCGGCCCTGCTCGCCGGACCAGTCCCGGGTGCCCGAGTTCCACAGCTTGGTGGTGATGTAGAGGTCCTCGCGGGCGACGCCGCCCGCCAGGGCCTCGGCGATCGCGGCGCCCGTGCCGGCCTCGTTCTCGTAGATCGCCGCGGTGTCGATGGAGCGGTAGCCCGCCTCGATCGCGGTGCGGACGGCGGCGGTGGCCTCGCCGTCCGGGACCTGCCACACGCCGAAGCCGAGCTGGGGGATGGAAGCGCCGTCGTTCAGGGTGACGCTGGGGATGTTGCTCACGGGAAGGGGGGACCTCTCCTGGTGGTTGCTGGTTCCAGTGGGGCCAACTGGCGCCCCGAGGCGATTGTTCCCGCCGGTCGGGCGAATCTTTGGCGAAGCTTTACGACGGCGTGGCGTGCGCCCGGGCCGTCCGCGGCGGGCGGCGGCGCGCCGGTGCCGGGTCGTCAGCGGGGGCGCCAGCGGGCCGTCAGCGGGTCGTCAGCGGGTCGTCAGTGGGTCGTCAGTGGGTCCTCGACGGGCCGGGGGCGGGTGTCGGGATCGGGGGCGGCGAAAAACCTGTTGCGTGGATCACATCGGGCTTGGCAGGCTCGCTGACATGACCTCCTGAGATCCGGGCCCTTCGTGCCCAACCCTTGTCCGTCCGGCCTCTCCCCCCCGGACGTGTCGACGTCGCCGCGCCGCTGCGCCGCGCGTCCTTCGCCCGTTCCGTCAGGTCCGTGCCTGTGCGCCCTCGCGGCTTTTTGCACGCGCCCGCACCCTCGCGCCCCCGTACCTCCGCACCTTCCGCATCGGAGTGCCATGCTGCTCACCCCCCTGCCGCTGGCCGACCCCGGCAGTCCCGACCTCTCCTCACCCCTGGCCTTCCTGCGCTGGCTGCAGCGCGCCCAGCGGCGCGGGCAGGTGCTCGCCACCTGCTGGGCGCTGCTGGAGATGGGCGCCCAGGCCGCGATGCCGATAGCGCTCGGGCGCGGCGTGCAGGCCGCCGTGGACGGCGACGCCGCCGGGATCTGGCGGGCCGGCGCGCTCGGACTGCTGCTGTCCGCGGCCGCCGCGCTCGGCGCCGTGCTGCTGCACCGGCAGGCGGTCTGGAACTGGATCCACGCCGCCTGCCACGTACGACAGTTGGTCGCCCGGCAGGCCTCCCGCCTGGGGGCAGGGCTGTCCCGGCGGATCGCCACCGGCGAGGTGGTCGCGGTCGGCAGCGGGGACGTCGAGCGGATCGGCTGGTACGTCGAGCTGGTCGCCCGGGTCCGGGCCGCGGTGATCGTCTGGCTGGCCGTCAGCTCGGTGGTGCTGGTGGTCGAACCGGTGCTCGGGATCGGGGTGCTGCTCGGCGTCCCGGTGCTGGCCGCCTCGGTCTGGCCGCTGATCGGGCCGTTCGAGCGGCGCTACGAGAAGCAGCGCGAGCTCGGCGGCAAGGCCACCGAGCTGGCCGCCGACACGGTCGCCGGGCTGCGGGTGCTGCGCGGCATCGGCGGCGAGGAGCTGTTCCTGGAGCGGTACCGGGCGGCCTCCCAGAAGGTCCGGTCGGCCGCGGTGCGCTCGGCCCGGGTCTGGTCGCTGATGCAGGCCCAACAGGTCCTGCTGCCGGGCCTGTTCGTGGTCGGGGTGACATGGTACGGCGCCCGGCTGGCGGCCTCCGGCGAGCTCGCCGTCGGCACCCTGATCGCGGTGTACGGCGCGACCGCCTTCCTGGCCGCGCCGCTGCGGATCCTCGGTGAGGCGGCGCACGCCTGGAGCGTCGCCCGGGTCTCCGCCGGGCGGGCCGTGCGGGTGCTCTCGCTCAATCGGACCAGTGGAGCGGCCGGGGCCGCGCTGACCCGGCCCGGCAAGGCCGACCTGCACGACCCGGCGACCGGGCTGACCGCCCGGGCCGGTGAGCTGACCGCGGTGGTCTGCGGGGACCCGGACTTCGCCGGGGCGCTCGCCGAGCGGCTCGGCGGGCACGTCCCGTCGGCCGAGGGGGAGGGGCCGTCGGCCGACGGCGAGGACCCGCTGCCCTCCGTCCGGCTCGGCGGCACGGAGCTGGACACGGTGCCGCTGGCCGAGGCCCGGGCGGCGGTGCTGGTCCACGACAAGGAGCCGGTGCTGCTCTCGGGCACCCTCGCCGAGCTGTTGGACATCCCCTCCTCGGGCCGGGTCCCGGCGGCCGAGGCGCTGGCCGCGGCCCGCTGCGAGGACGTGCTGGAGGCACTGGCGGACGGCTCGCCGGACTGCGCGGGCGACCCGATGCTCGCCCGCGTCACCGAGCGGGGGCGCTCGCTCTCCGGGGGGCAGCGCCAGCGGTTGGCCCTGGCCCGCGCGCTGCTGGCGGACCCGCCGGTCCTGGTGCTGGACGAGCCCACCAGCGCGGTGGACGCCCACACCGAGTCCCGGATCGCCACCGGGCTGCGGGACACCCGGGCGGGGCGCACCACCGTGGTGTTCGCGACCAGCCCGTTGCTGCTCGACCAGGCCGATCGGGTGGTGCTGCTGCAGGGCGGCCGGGCGGTCGCGGCCGGGCGGCACCGCGAGCTGATGTGCACCGAGCCGGCGTACCGGGCCGTGGTCACCCGGGACGAGGAGAGCGCCCCGGTCCCGCCCCGAGTCGAAGGGCGCGCCGGTGCCGAGAGCGAGGAGCGACCGGCGACCGACGGAGGAGGGAGCGCCGGAGCGAAGAGCGTCGGCACCGGACCGGAGGCGCCGGGAGACGAGCGGGCGGGTCACGGAGTCGGTGCGACCGCCCGCGTCAACTGTCCGGTACCGCACGTGAGGAGTACGTCATGAAGCCCCCCGTCCATCAGGAGCAGGGGCCGGTCACCACCCTGCCGGTCGGATCCCCGGCCGCCGTGCGTGGGTACCTGCGGCTGCTCGCGGCGCGGCACCGGGGCGGGTTCGCCGGGGTGGTGGCGCTGCACTCGATGGCCACCCTGGCCGGGCTGGTCGGGCCCTGGGTGCTCGGCAGCCTGGTCGAGTCGCTGGCCACCGGCACGGCAGGGGCCACCATCGCGGTGGCGGTCGGCTGGTACCTGCTGGCGCTGGCGGTGCAGTCCGCGTTCACCGGCTGGTCGCGGATGCGTGGCGCCGTCCTCGGTGAACGGGTGCTGGCCGACCTGCGGGAGGACTTCCTGGTCCGCTCGGTCGCGCTGCCCACCGGTGTGCTGGAGCGGGCCGGCACCGGGGACCTGGTCTCCCGGGGCACCACCGACATCGACCGGCTGGACAAGTCGGTGCGCGAGGCTGTGCCCGAACTCGCCGTCGCCGTCGTGTCGTTGCTGCTGGTGCTCGGCGCCCTGCTGGTCACCTCGCCGCTGCTCGCGCTGACCTCGTTGGTCGGTCTGCCGCTGCTGCTGGTCAGCTCCCGCTGGTACTTCCGGCGCGCGCCGCAGTCCTACCGCAACGAGTCGGCCGGGTACGCCGCGGTGAGCAACGTGCTGGCCGAGACGGTGGACGCCGGGCGGACGGTGGAGGCACTGCGGCTGGGCGAGCAGCGTGTCCGGCTGACCGACCGCAAGCTGCGCGAGTGGCTGGCCTGGGAGCGGTACACCCTGTGGCTGCGCTCGGTCTGGTTCCCGACCATCGACGCGGTCTACACCTCGGCGGTGCTCACCACCCTGATGGTCGGCGGGCTGTTCACTCTCAAGGGCTGGCTGACCGTCGGCCAGTTGACCACCGGCGTGCTGTACACGCAGATGCTCATCGGCCCGGTCGATCTGATCCTGCGCTGGTACGACGAACTGCAGATCGGGCAGGCTTCGCTGGCGCGGCTGGTCGGTGTGCACGAGGTGCCGGAGCACGAGGAGGACGAGTCCGTCCGGCCGGACGGCCGCCGGGTCGAGGCCCGGGACGTCCGCTTCGGCTACCGCGAGGGCGCCGACGTCCTGCACGGGATCAGCCTGGACGTCGTCCCGGGCAGCCGGGTCGCGCTGGTCGGCCCGTCGGGGGCGGGCAAGTCCACCCTCGGGCGGCTGCTGGCCGGCATCTACGCGCCCGGCCGGGGCAGCGTCACCCTCGGCGGGGCCGCGCTGTCCAGGATGCCGGCCGAGCGGGTCCGCGCGGAGGTCGCGTTGGTGAACCAGGAGCACCACGTGTTCGTCGGCACCCTGCGGGACAACCTGCGGCTGGCCGCGCCCGAGGCGGACGACACCGAACTGCGGGCCGCGCTGGACGCGGTGGACGCCGGGGCCTGGGTGGACGCCCTGCCGGACGGGCTGGACACCGAGGTCGGCTCCGGCGGCACCTCCCTGACCCCGCCGCAGGCCCAGCAACTGGCCCTGGCCCGACTGGTGCTGGCCGACCCGCACACCCTGGTGCTGGACGAGGCCACCTCGCTGCTGGACCCGCGTGCCGCCCGGCACCTGGAGCGCTCGCTCTCCCGGGTGCTGGAGGGCCGGACGGTCATCGCCATCGCCCACCGGCTGCACACCGCGCACGACGCGGACGTGATCGCCGTGGTCGAGGGCGGGCGGATCACCGAGTACGGCAGCCACCCGGAACTGGTCGCGGTCGGCGGCCCGTACGCGGCGCTGTGGCGCTCCTGGCGGGACGAGCGGTAGCGGCCGGGGGGAGTTCAACGCGCTCCAGAAGACGTAGATCGGTAAACCCGCACGGGGTCGGATTGCCCCGTGCGGGTTACTCCCTTGCCCATAAGGGCGCGTAACCGGGCAAGTCGCCGCCCCGGCCAGCAGACTGCTCCGGTGACCAAGATTTCAGACGGCTCGTCCCGCCCCCAGCGCAGCGAGATCGGCGGGATCCCCATGCGGTACATCGGGATCGGCGCCATCGTGATCCTGGCGGTGTGGTTCCTGTTCGCCAACCTCGACAAGGTCAAGATCCAGTTCTGGGTGTTCACCGTCACCGCGCCGCTCTGGATCACGCTGCTGGCCACACTGGTCGCCGGCGCCGTGCTGGGCTGGCTGATGAAGGGACGGCGCGGCCGGTGACCACCGCTCCCGGGACGGCCCCGACCGGCTCCTCGGCCTTCACGCCGCTGATCGAGCTGCACGGGGTCGACAAGCACTTCGGGGACCTGCACGTGCTGCAGGACATCGAGCTGACGGTCGGCCGCGGCGAGGTCGTCGTGGTGATCGGCCCCTCCGGCTCCGGCAAGTCCACGCTCTGCCGGGCGATCAACCGGCTGGAGTCGATCGAGCGCGGCACCATCGTGATCGACGGCCAGCCGCTGCCCGAGGAGGGCAAGGGCCTGGCCAAGCTGCGTGCCGAGGTCGGCATGGTGTTCCAGTCCTTCAACCTGTTCGCGCACAAGACCGTGCTGCAGAACGTCTCGCTCGCCCAGATCAAGGTCCGTGGCCGTCCCAAGGCCGAGGCGGACGCCAAGTCCCGCTCGCTGCTGGAGCGGGTCGGCCTCGCGGCGCACGCCGACAAGTACCCGGCCCAGCTCTCCGGCGGCCAGCAGCAGCGGGTGGCGATCGCCCGGGCGCTGGCGATGGACCCCAAGGCGCTGCTGTTCGACGAGCCGACCTCGGCGCTCGACCCCGAGATGATCAACGAGGTGCTGGACGTCATGCGCCAACTCGCCAGTGAGGGCATGACGATGGTCGTGGTCACCCACGAGATGGGCTTCGCCCGGGCCTCGGCGAACCGGGTGGTGTTCATGGCCGACGGACGGATCGTCGAGGACCGCGCCCCGGAGGAGTTCTTCAGCGCCCCCAAGAGCGAGCGCGCCCGGGACTTCCTGTCCAAGATCCTGAAGCACTGAGGCGGCGCCGTGACCCGTAAGACGACGCTCACCGCGCGGGCGCGCCGCCGCCTGCTCGCCGCCGTCCTGCTGCTCACCGCCCTGGCGGCCGGCTGCGGCAAGGCCGGCACCCCGCCGCCCAGGGGCCCCCAGCCCAGCGCGCTGCCCAGCTACCAGGTGCAGAACGCCTCCTCGATCACCGGCTCGCCGACCCTGGACGCCGCCCGCGCCCGGGGCCACCTGGTGGTCGGCGTCAAGGAGGACCAGCCCTACCTGGGCCAGAAGAACCCGGCCACCGGTGTGTACTCCGGCTTCGACATCGAGATCGCCAAGATGGTCGGCGCCTCGCTGGGCTTCGGGCCGGAGAAGATCCAGTTCAAGACCATCGCCTCGGCCAACCGCGAGACCGCGCTGCAGAACGGCCAGGTGGACTACTACGTCGGCACGTACACCATCAACGACAACCGGAAGAAGCTGGTCGGCTTCGCCGGGCCGTACTTCCTCGCCGGGCAGTCGCTGCTGGTACGCAAGAACGACAACAGCATCCACGGGCCGCAGGACCTCGACGGCAAGAAGGTCTGCTCGGCGGCCGGCTCGACGCCGTACCAGCGCATCCAGTCGCAGTACCCCAAGGCGCACCTGATCGGCTACGACACCTACTCGGCCTGCGTCGACAACCTGATCACCGGCCAGGTCGACGCCGTCACCACCGACAACGCGATCCTGCTGGGCTACGCGGCCAAGGTGCCGGACGAGCTCAAGGTGGTCGGCCCGCTGTTCTCGACCGAGCCGTACGGGATCGGGACTCCGAAGAACGACACCGTGCTGCGCGGCGCGCTGAACGACGCGCTGGCGCACCACGAGCAGAACGGCGACTGGACGAAGGCCTTCGACGCGACCCTCGGCCTGTCCGGGGAGCCCGCGCCCACCCCGCCGCCGATCGACCGGTACTGAGAGGGCCGCGCCGTGAAAACGCTGACCGACAACTGGTCGACCTACTGGGACGGCTTCCTCGGCACGCTCTCGCTGTTCGCGGTGAGCGCCGTGCTGTCGCTGGTGCTGGGCGTGCTGATCGCGGGCTTCCGGGTCTCGCCGGTGCGGCCGCTGCGGGTGTTCGGGACGGCGTGGGTGACGCTGCTGCGCAACACGCCGCTGACCCTGCTGTTCTTCATCGTGGTGCTGGGCCTGCCCCGGTTCAACATCACCCTGCCCTTCTACACCTTCGCCGTACTGGCACTCGGCTGCTACACCTCGGCCTTCGTCTGCGAGGCGATGCGCTCGGGCATCAACACCGTGCCGTCCGGGCAGGGCGAGGCGGCCCGCAGCCTGGGCCTGAGCTTCGGGCAGACGATGGGCCTGGTGGTGCTGCCGCAGGCGTACCGCTCGGTGGTGGGGCCGATCGGCAGTGTGATGATCGCGCTGGTCAAGAACTCGGCGATCGCCGGCTCCTTCAGCGTCACCGAGCTGCTGGGCACCTACCGGACCATCAACGAGCTGGGCTACAGCATCGTCTGGACCTTCGTCTGGATCGCCGTCGGCTACCTGATCATCACCTTCGCCGTCAGCGCCGTCTTCAACCTGCTGGAACGACGAGTGGCGGTGTCCCGATGACCGTTGAATCCTCGGCGCTGTACGACATCCCCGGCCCGAAGGCGCTGGCCCGGCACCGGCTGTACGGCGGGATCGCGCTGCTGCTGATCGCGGCGCTGATCGGCTGGGTCGTCTACATGCTGTTCCACACCCAGCAGTTCACCTACGCCAAGTGGGAGCCCTTCGAGTACCGGGGCGTGCAGGACCTGCTGCTGCGCGGGCTGGGCAACACCCTGCGGGCCTTCGGCTGGACGGCACTGTTCGCGCTGCCCTTCGGCGCGTTGTTCGCGGCCGGGCGGCTGTCCGACCACCGGGTGGTGCGCTGGTTCGCCACGCTGGTGGTGGAGTTCTTCCGGGCCATGCCGCTACTGGTGATGATCTTCTTCGTCTTCGTCGCCCTCAAGGTGCAGCCGCTGTGGGCGCTGGTGACCGGGCTGGTGCTCTACAACGGCTCGGTGCTGGCCGAGGTGTTCCGAGCCGGCGTGCTCGCGGTGCCCAAGGGGCAGCGGGAGGCGGCGTACGCGCTGGGCATGCGCAAGACCCAGGTGATGGTGTACGTGCTGGTGCCGCAGGCCAACCGGGCGATGCTGCCGGTCATCATCAGCCAGCTGGTGGTCGCGCTCAAGGACACCTCGCTGGGGTTCCTGATCACCTACGAGGAGTTCCTGCACGCGGGCAAGCTGATCGCCACCAACCTGGACTACGACCTGCCGTTCATCCCGGTGGTGATCGTGATCGCGCCGATCTACATCGGCATGTGTCTGCTGCTGTCCTGGCTCGCCCGCTTCGTCGAGCGGCGCAGCCGGCGCAGCCCGAGCGTGCGCGGCGGGGCTCCGGTGGCGAAGGCCGGGGTCGCGATGGGGTTGCCGCCCTCGGCGCAGTGAGTTCGGGGCAGTGGCGCTGCGGCAGTGGGAAGCTTGGTTCGGGACTGAACCATAGGTGCGGGTGGGGGCAGGGTCGCTACCTCCAAATTCCTCTTATGATTGCGGGGAAGAGCGGAGACGACCGGGCGGAGGGGCCATGGAGCCGGTGTTCGACTCGCGGCACATCAGGACGTTCCACGAGGTGGTCCGGGCCGGTTCCTACTCGGCCGCGGCCCGGGAACTCGGCTACACCCAGCCCGCCATCACCCAGCAGATGAAGGCCCTCGAACGCAGCGTCGGCGTACCGCTGTTCACCCGCGCCGGGCGCGGCCTGCGGCTCACCGAGGCCGGCGAGGCGCTCTCCCGGCACGCCGAACTGATCCTCGGCAGCCTCTCCGCCGCCCAGCAGCAGCTCGCCGCGCTCGCCCGGCTGCGCGCCGGACGGGTCCGGGTCTGCGCCTTCCCCAGCGCCAACGCCACCCTGATACCCGAGGCGATGGCCCGACTGCTCGCCGAACACCCCGGCGTGCGGGTCGAGCTGCTGGAGGCCGAGCCGCCGGACTCCGTCCAGCGGCTGCTGCGCGGCGAGTGCGACATCGCGCTGGCCTTCCGCTACCCGGGCGCGGCGACCGACGTGCCGGACGGCCTGGACGAGATCCCGCTGATGGAGGATCTGCTCACCGTGCTGCTGCCGGTCGGGCACCCGCTCGGTCGCCGGCACGCCGTACGGCTCGCCGACCTGGACGGCGAGCGCTGGATCGCCGGCTGTCCGCGCTGTCGGGCCAACCTGCTGCACGTCTGCGCCGAGGAGGGCTTCGCGCCCGACATCGTGTTCTCCACCGACGACAACCTCGCGGTGCAGAGCCTGGTCGCCGCCGGGGTCGGGATCGCGCTGATGCCCGCCCTGGTGCTCTCCTTCATGTGCCACCGCAAGGTCACCGGGCGGGCCGTCGAACCCCACCTGCGCCGGCAGGTGAGCGCGTACGTGCTGAGCGAGCACCGGCGGCTCCCGGCCACCGGACTGGTGCTGGACCACCTCCGGCAGGCGGCGGCGAGCCGGGTCGGATGCTGATCCATAAGCATTAATGGGGGTATCGCTTACGAACCCTCGTTGGACGTGATAGGTCAGTAGGTCCGAACCTGCTGCCATGACATCCCCCACCACGGTCGGCACTGACCGGCTCACCGAGCGGATGACCGCGCTGATCAGTGAGATCCGCGCCGTCGTGGACCGCGGACTGCCCCCGGAACTCACCGCCTACCTGGTCGGTGAGCGCCTCGCCCCGCACCTGCTCGCCGACCCCGACGGGCCGGACGCGCTGCTCACCCCCGCCCAGCGCGAGGGCGACCCGCGGCGCTACCGCCAGCACGTCGTGCACGCCGAGGAGGACGGCGGCTTCTCCGTCGTCGCCCTGGTCTGGCTGCCCGGACAGCAGACCCCGATCCACGACCACGTCTCGTGGTGCGTGGCCGGTGTCCACCAGGGCCAGGAGAGCGAGATCCGCTACCGGCTGGTCTCCGACGGGCGCAGTGCCCGGCTGGTCGAGACCGAGCACGTGGCGGGCCCGGCCGGGACCGTCGCCGCCTTCGCCCCGCCCGGCGACATCCACCTGGTGCGCAACTCCTGTAGCAGCACGGCGATCTCCATCCACGTGTACGGCGCGGACATCTCGCGGCTCGGCACCAGCATCCGGCGGGTCTACCGGCTCCCCGCCGATCAGGAGCGGTGAGCGGCGGCGTGGCACTCACCCTCCGGGAGCGGGCCACCCGCACCCGTTCACTCCCCCCGCTCGGCGGCGACGCCCCCGGCCTGCTGCTCGCCGCCGCCGGCGTGGCCGCCGCCCTGGGCGTCCACGCGGTCGTCCCGGCCGTGCCCAAGCTCACCGCCGCCGTCGTGCTCGGCATGGCGGCGGCCCACCTGCCCGGGCTGCGCCCCGTGGTACGCGGAGTCGCCCGGCCGGGGCTGTCCATGGCCGGGAAGCGGCTGATGCGGCTCGGGATCGTGCTGCTCGGGCTCAAGCTCAGCCTGGACGACGTGCTCGGCCTCGGCTGGGCCACCGTCGCCATGGTGCTCACGGTGGTCGCGGCCACCTTCGCCGGCACGATGTGGCTCGGCCGCAAACTCGGACTGCCCGGGGACCAGCCGCTGCTGGTCGCCACCGGGTACTCGATCTGCGGGGCCTCGGCGATCGGTGCGGTCAGCCAGGCGGCCGGCAGCGAGGAGGAGGACGTCGCCTCCTCGGTCGCGCTGGTCACCCTGTGCGGGACGCTGGCGATCGCCGTGCTGCCGTTGCTCCAGCACCCGTTGGGGCTCGGCGAGGTGGAGTTCGGCCGCTGGGTCGGCGCGAGCGTGCACGACGTCGGGCAGGTGGTCGCCACCGCGCAGACCGGCGGGCCGGCGGCGCTGCGCGAGGCCGTGCTGGTCAAGCTGATGCGGGTGGTGCTGCTGGCGCCGCTGGTCGCGGGCGTGGCCGTGGTGGTGCGGCGGAACGCGCGCGGGGCCGCCGCTACGGGCGGGGAGAAGAGCGGCAGCCGGCCGCCGATCATGCCGCTGTTCGTCGCCGGGTTCCTCGCGATGATCGTGCTGCGCACCACCGGGGTGCTGCCCGAGCGGGCGCTCGACCTGGCCGGGGACGCGCAGGAACTGCTGCTGGCCGCCGCGTTGTTCGGCCTCGGCAGTGCGGTGCACCTGCCGACCATGGCGCGCACGGGCGGGCGGATCGCGCTGCTCGGGCTCGGGTCCTGGGTGGTCGTCGCGGGCGTGTCGTACGCGGGGGTGCTGCTCACGACCTGACGGGTGCGGCCGTGCGGGGTCCGCTGTGCGGTGGGGCCGGGGGACCGGTGGGGCCGGTAGCGGCGGACTTGCTCGCCGGGCCCGCTCGTCGGACGGGCTCGGTCAATTGTCGGGCGGGTGATCGTCCGCACAGGTACGGTCCTGCTGACGAGTACGTCGAGGAGGACGCATGACCACCGCACTGCCCGAACGGGACGGTCACGAGACCGTCGTCACGCTCGACCGACGGGAGGGGCCGTTCGGTGAGGTGGTGCTGCGGCAGCGCGGACGGCACTACGAGATCATCGCCAACGGCTGCTTCCTGATGGACACCGTCGACGGGCGCTCCGAGCGGCTGCTGATCCAGGCGGCGCTGGACGAGCTGGACCGTGCGGGCGGGGCGGGGGAGCGTGCGGGCGGCACTGTCGGTGACGGTGCGGCCGGGCCGTCGGTGCTGATCGGCGGGCTCGGGGTCGGGTTCTCGCTCGCGTACGCGGTGGCCGAGCCGCGCTGGGGGCGGATCGCGATCGTCGAGCGGGAGGACGCGATCATCGACTGGCACCGCAACGGCCCGCTCGGCGCCTGCTCCGGCGGTGCGTTGGAGGACGAGCGGGTCGCGGTGCTCCACACCGACCTGCTGGAGTACCTCGCGGTGACCGACGGCGAGCGCTACGACGCGCTGTGCCTGGACATCGACAACGGCCCGGACTGGACCGTCACCGACTCCAACAACGGGTTGTACGGTGCGGACGGCCTCGCGGTGCTGTGGCACCGGCTGCAGCCCGGCGGAGTGCTGGCGGTGTGGAGTGCGCAGCCCTCCGTGGCCTTCGAGGAGGCGCTGCGGGCGGCGGGCTTCTCGGACGTCGCCACGCATGAGATCCCGGTCAGCCGGGGTGTGCCGGATGTGGTGCACCTGGCGCGGCGGGCCGGCTGAGGCGAACCGGGCACCCGGGGGCGGCCGTTGTCCGCGGTGACCGTCAACTGGCAAGAGCCCCGTGCCGGTTGGACTCCGTAGGGAGCCGGTGGTCGGCTGCTAGCGTGTGCGACTGCGGTGCACTAGTGCGGTGGTCGAGCGGGTGGTGGTGGTTGTGGTGGAGAGCGGGACGCCCTCGGAGCGGATCGCGGCCGAGCTACGGCGGAGGATCGCGGCGGGGGAGTTGAAGCCCGGGGCCCGGGTGCCGTCCACTCGGCGGATCACCCAGGAGTGGGGGGTGGCGATGGCCACCGCGACCAAGGTGCTCAACCGGCTGCGGGAGGATGGGCTGGTCCGGGCCGTTCCGGGGGTGGGGACGGTGGTGACGGCTCCTGTGGCTGCCGCACCCGCGGTTCCTGCGGCGGTTCGGGAGGCCGGGCGGGCTTCGGGTGGGCCGGCAGGTGTGGCGCCAGGCGGTGCGGGTGGGTCGGGGGCCCGGCGGGCTCGGGGCGGGGAGCGGGACCTGACCCGGGAGCGGGTCGTCGCGATGGCGGTCCGAGTGGCCGACACGGAGGGGCTCACGGCGCTGTCGATGCGCCGGATCGCCACCGAACTGGGCGTCGCGACCATGTCGCTCTACCGCCATGTGCCCGGCAAGGACGAGCTGTTGCGGCTGATGATGGGCACCGTCTTCGGGGAGCAGCCGCTGCCCGGCTCATCGGCGCCGGGTTGGCGGGCGGAGCTGGAGGAGGTCGCGCGGCTGCAGTGGCGGATCTATCGGCGGCACCCGTGGCTGGCGTCCACGATGTCCTTCACCCGGCCGGTGCTCGCACCGGACGCCGCGCTGCACACCGAGCGATCGATGGCCGCACTGGCTGGGCTGGGGTTGAGCGGGGAGGAGATGGCCCAGGCCTCCGTCTCGCTGGCGGCCTTCACCTGCGGGCTGGCCGTCCACTTCGAGCGGGAGGCCCAGGCCGAACAGGACAGCGGGATGTCCGCGGACGAGTGGATGGACCAGCTGGCCGACGAGGACCACGACCGGCTGATGTCCGATCCGGAGCGCTTCCCGATGTTCGACGCGCTGAACCGGGGGCCGGAGATCGACATGAGTCTGGACGCACTGTTCGCGTTCGGGCTGGCGCGGATGCTGGACGGAGTGGCGGCGCTGATCGAGGCGCGGCGGGCCGGGAGCGATGGCGGGAACGAAACCGGGGGCGGGAGCGGGAACAAGTAACGGCTGACCACTAACAGCTGACAGCTAACAGATTTCAGATTTCGTTCGCTGAAATCTGAAATCTGTCAGCTGTCAGCCGTTGTCTGTCGCCGCCCACGGCCCGTTGGCTGCCCGCCCGTCAGCCGAACGGCCGGTGCTCCGGCGCCGCGTCGGCCTCCGCTTCCGCCTCGGGCTCGGCCGTGGGCTCGTTGGAGAAGCCCATCATGCCGAAGGGGTCGAAGTCCGGCGGCGGGATCATCACCGGGGTGCCCTTGCGCGGACCCGACGCCTCGTCCGCCGCCGGGGTGTCCGCCGCAGGCTCGGCCCGGGCCGGGATGGTCGGCGGGGCCGCGGGCGGCGGCGGGACGGCAGGGCCCTGCGCGGCGACGGTGGTGCCGAACGGGTCGGCCTTCTGCTCGGAGGCGATCGTCGTGCCGAACGGGTCGGGAGCCGGGGCGCCCCCATCCCGCTGCGCGGTCGGCTCCGCCGTGGGCTCGTTGGAGAAGCCCATCATGCCGAAGGGGTCGAAGTCCGGCGGCGGGATCATCACCGGCGTGCCCTTCGGCCGACCGTCGTCCGCCGCAGCGGCCGTGGCCGTGGCCGCGACCTCGTCCGTCGGCTCCTCCGCCACCGGGGCGAAGGGGTTGAAGTCCGCGGGCGGAATGCGCACCGGAGTGCCGCGCAGGTGCACCGGCTTCTCCACCGACTCCACCGACTCCGCGGCCTCCGCGGCTTCCTCCGCCGACTGCTCCAGCGTGGGCGCGGCAGTCGGCGGAGCGACCGGAACGGCGGGCGGGGACGCCGGCACGGGCGGGGCGACCGCCCCGGCCGCGGCAGCCGCCCCGGCCTGCGTGCCGTCCCAGCCGAACTGGATGCTCTTCAGCAGCTCCGCGAACGCCTCCGTGTACAGCTCCCAGTCCTCCGGCCGCGCCGTGGACAGCTGGGCGCACAGCACCGTCCCGCCGTCCGGCAGCGGGACGAAGGCCTGGACGACCGAGGTGACCACCCAGCGCCGTTGCCCGTCGGCGGCCAGCGGTCCGGGCACCGGGACGGTCCGCCCCTCGACCAGGACGGCGGCCGGTCCGGCCGGCAGCAGCACCGTCCACACCTCGGCGTGCCGCCGTACGGTGGCCAGTTCGGTGGCGAGCGCGGTGATCGGCAAGGGGTGCCGGGCGAGCGAGACGACCAGGGCGGCGTCCGAAGCGCGCCCGTCCAGTTCCAGCGCGCACAGGCCCGCGTAGCAGACGCCCGCGTCCTGGATCAGGTCGGTCAGGGTCGCGGAGATCACCGCGAAGTCGCGGCGCGGCTCCGGTCCGGTGGCGCTGAACAGTTCCTCGGCCACCTCGGTCAGGTGCCCGGTCAGCTCGGCGGCCGCCGCCGCAGTGGCCCGGTCGGTATCGTCGCCGCCGTCCGGTAGCGCGGGCACCGTACGGGCGGAGACCCCGGCGGGCCCGCCGGGGGAGGTCAGCGGGTGGAAGCCCGGCGGGACGATCAGGCGGACCTCGGCGCCCGCGCCCGTGGCCAGTTCGACCGGCTGCCGGGTCTGCTGCCCGGCCGCCAGCGCGGCCAGCGCCGGGGCGAACGGCGGGCGCAGCTTGGCATCGGCGAACTCACCCGTGACCGGCAGCTGGAACAGCGCGGCCGAGGTGGTGCCGCGGTCGGCGATGGCGCCGCGCACCACCCCGCCGCCGTAGCGGTCGTGCAGCGCGGTCGTCACCCGGTCGGCGACCGGGGCGCCGGTGCCCGGGCGGGCCGTCCCGACGGTGATCACCGTGCCGAGCCCGTCCAGCGCCGCGTGCACCGGCCCGTTGGGCGCCAGCGGAAGGCCGAACAGCGCCTCCGCAGCGGGGTGCCCGGCCGATCGCAGGGCGCTCAGCGAGGCCGCCGGGTGGCGCGAGGTGTGCTCGTCGAAGAGGGCGTCGGTGAGCGTGCCGAGGGTCGAGCAGACCTGCTCGGCTGCCGCGAAGGGGTTGGCCTCCGCGCTGAACTGGACGTCCTGGGTCAACTGGTGAGCCCCCCGCTCTGCTCCGTCTGCCGTCGGTGGTTTCGGGTGGGATCGGGCCCGCTCGGGCGGCGTGCCGTCAGATCCCTGCCCATTCCTATCAGAGCCCACCGTCGTCACCGAACCGCAGGATCACCCGATGATCATTCGTCCGCGGTGTCGGCGGAGCCCGCCGTGGCCTGCGCGGACGGTTCGTCCACCGGTGCGGGGGCCGGAGGTGCGGGGGCCGGGTCTGCGGAGGCCGGGCCTGCGGAGGCTGGACCCGCCGGGGTCGACGCTCCGGTGGCCAGCGCTGTGACCGCGTCGAGGATGCCGGGGACGGCGAACAGCGCGGCGAGGTCCTGGACCAGGCGGCCGCTCGGTCCGTCGGGGCGCTCGTCGGCGAAGAAGGAGGCCAGTTCGGTGGCGAGGGCCGGCTCCCGCGCCGCGGTGAGGGTCAGCGAGGCGACGAACTCCTGCACCAGGTGCAGCTGCAGCTCCTCCAGCGGCACCGAGCGTTCGGCCAGCCACTCCAGCGAGGTGATCTCGGCGTTGGCGATCCAGGCCCGGACGGTCAACCGCAGCCCGGGGCTCGGCGTGGGGATCGCCAGGTGGGCCAGGATCTGGTCGTGCGCGGCCCGGCGGACCTCGTCGATCACCGCGGAGGTGCCCGCGCTGGCCGCCACCGAGCCGCCCCGCAGCAGCGCGGCGAAGCCGGGCCCGTGGCTCTGCACGAAGTCGAGGTAGCGGCCCATCACCCGGTACAGCCGCTCCGACAGCGGCCCCTCCATGGGCTCCTCGAAGCGTGCTGACAGCTCCCGCCCGGCCCGGCGCAGCGAGGCCTCGTACAGCGCCTGCTTGCCGGGGAAGTAGTGGTACACCAGGGGCCGGGAGGCGCCCGCGGCGGCGGCGATGTCGTCGATCGACACCTCCTCCGGCGGGCGCCGGCTGAACAGCTCCAGCGCCACCGCGATCAGCTGCTCCCGCCGCTCGTCCACGCTCAGCCGGCGGCGCGGCCGCTCACCCGCGGCTCCTCGGCCGGGTGCGGCGGCGGTGCGTGCTGCGCGGTCGGCCGTCGGTGACGGCGTACGGGAGGCCATGCGCGTCACCCTATCCGGCGGTCGCAAGACGCCCCCTTGGGTCTGTCTCCTGGGCCCGGCAAAGACGCAAGAGACAGGCCCTAGGCGGCACGGAGCTCCAGGTAGCGGCGGTAGGCCTCGCGGCCGTCGGTGACGAAGGTGTCGCGGGTCAGGCGCTCGGCCAGCTCGTCGGGGGTGAGCCAGGCGTGCGAGGCGACCTCGGACTCCTGCGGGGAGACCGGGCCGTCCCACTCGGCCTCGTACATGTCGCACCACCAGGAGAGCCTGCCGCCGTCGGGCTCCCGGAAGAGGAACTTGAACAGCGGGCGCGGCGTGATGCCGTGGATGCCGAGCTCCTCCTCGGCCTCGCGGACGGCGGCCTCGGCGTAGGTCTCGCCGGAGCCGACCACGCCGCCGACGAACATGTCGTACGCGCCGGGGGCGAACAGTTTGGTGTCGGTGCGGCGGTGGACGAAGATCCGGCCGGCCGGGTCGCGAACCAGGATGAAGACGCAGCGGTGGATGAGCCCCCGCCGGTACACCTCCCCGCGCAGTGCGGTCCCGATGATCCGGTCGTGCTCGTCGACGATGTCCAGCAGCTCTTCGGCAGGGTTGGTCATGTCCGACAGGTTAGGGTTTCGGGGCCCGCTTCGAACGCGGGATCGATCAAACAGGCGGATCCGGACAGGCCGGATCCGGACAGACCGAGGGCGGCGCGCGGTGGTGGAGATCTGGGGCGAGACGGCCGAGGGGTTCGAGCCCGTACGGGCGGCCTTCGCGCGGAACTTCGCCGAGTACGGCGAGCTCGGCGCGGCCTTCGCGCTGTACCTGCGCGGCCGCAAGGTGGTCGACCTGTGGGGCGGCGACGCCCGGCCCGAGGTCGGCGGGCGGCCCGCGCCCGCGGTGCCGTGGACGGCGGACACCGCCCAGGTGCTGCGCTCGGTCACCAAGGGCCTGACCGCGACCACCGCGCTGCTGCTGGCCGAGCGGGGCCTGCTCGACCTGGACGCGCCGACGGCCTCGTACTGGCCGGAGTTCGCGGCGGCCGGCAAGGGCGAGGCGCCGGTGCGCTGGCTGCTGTCGCACCAGGTCGGGGTGCCCGCGCTGGACGTGCCGCTGCGCCTGGAGGACGTGCTGACCTGGGAGCGCGCGGTCGCCGCCGTCGCGGCGCAGGCGCCCGCCTGGGAGCCGGGCACCGCGCACGGCTACCACCCGTACACCTACGGCTGGCTGGTCGGCGAGGTGGTGCGGCGGGTGAGCGGTCGGACGATCGGACAGTACTTCGCCGAGGAGATCGCCCGGCCGCTCGGACTGGACCTGTGGATCGGGCTGCCGGCCGGCGCCGCGCCCCGGGTCGGCAAGCTGGTCGACCTGCCCGCCCCGGAGGCGGCCCGGACCGGCCCGAGCGGGCTGCGGCTGCGGCCCAAGCAGTCCGTCCGGGACGCCTACCAGGACCCGACCTCGCTGACCGCCCGCTCCTTCGCCTCGGTGCTCCCCGGGGTGAACATGAACGACCCGGCGGTGCAGGCCGCCGAGATCCCCGGCGCGGGCGGCATCGGCACCGCCCGTTCGCTGGCCCGGTTCTACGCGGCGCTGATCGGCGCGGCGGACCGCCCGGACGGCTCCGGCGCGCTGCTGCCGCCGCTGCTCGGCCCGGAGGTGCTGGCCCGCGCGGTCGGGCCTGTGGTGAACGGCCCGGACCGGGTGCTGATCGTCAACTCCACCTTCGGCCTCGGCTTCTGGCGGCACGGCCCGACCGCGCCGATGGCCTCCCCGGCGAGCTTCGGCCACCCGGGCCGGGGCGGCTCGCTGGGCTTCGCCGACCCGGACCTCGGGCTGGGCTTCGGGTACGTCACCAACGGCATGCAGCCGGGCGTCACCGGGGACGTCCGTTCGCGCAACCTGATCCGCGCGGTGCGGGGGTGCCTGGGGCTGTCCTGAGGCGGTCGGCTACGCCTGGCCGGTGTCGAAGCGGCTGATCTTCCCGCCCTCGACCGTGAAGCGCCAGGTGGTGCGCATCACGCCCCAGGTGTCGTTGGTGAACTCGGCGATCAGCGCGTGGCCGCCGGTGGACTCGCTCTGGACGTCCATCCGCCCGTTCGGGCCGAAGATCTCCCGGTCGGCCCAGTCCGCCAGGCTGCGCTCGGAGCCGTCGTCGGACATGGTCGCGTCCGGGGTGAGCAGGGCGAAGAAGGCGTCGCGGTCGCCCGCGTTGACCGCGGTGACGAAGGCGCGGACGGCGGGGTCGGTGAGCTTGGCGGGGGCGATGGTCATCTGCCGGGACTCCCAACGGGAACGAGCGGACTGGGGAGTCCTGTCTACGGCGTTCGCGCGGGGCGTCCGGGCATGTCGGCGGCGCGTCGGCAAAATCGGCAGATTCGTGTGCTTGGATCCCGAAACAGGCGATTTGCCCCGACAGGCCCGCCACGGGGAGTGGCGGTGGGGGGGGGGGGACCCCGACGGGGCACACCAACACCAAAATACCCACAGCCCCGCCCAAAAAAAATATAATTAAAAAAAAAAA
>NZ_JBHVVI010000006.1:0-27872 GCF_042883685.1 Kitasatospora sp. NPDC058190 | reverse complement strand
CGGGGCGTCTCAAAAATCGGCCTATTCGTGGGATGGGTTCCCTAACGGGGCTTTGGCCCCCGCCCGGCCCCCCCCGGGGGGGGGGGGTGGTGCGGGAGTCCCGGAGCGGGACTCCCGCTCCACTCTTGTCCGACGGGCCCGGCCTAGAAGAAGCCGACCGCGTCGGGGGAGTAGCTGACCAGCAGGTTCTTGGTCTGCTGGTAGTGCTCCAGCAGCGCCTTGTGGTTCTCCCGGCCGATGCCGGAGTTCTTGTATCCGCCGAAGGCCGCGTGCGCCGGGTAGGCGTGGTAGCAGTTCGTCCAGACCCGGCCCGCCTGGATGGCGCGTCCGGCCCGGTGGGCGGTGTTGATGTTGCGCGTCCACACGCCCGCGCCGAGCCCGTACTGGGTGTCGTTGGCGAGCGCCACGGCCTCGTCGAAGCCGTCGAAGCGGGTGACCGAGACGACCGGGCCGAAGATCTCCTCCTGGAAGACCCGCATGCTGTTGACGCCCTCGAAGACGGTCGGCGTCACGTAGTACCCGCCGGCCAGCGAGCCGCCGAGGTCGGCGCGCTCGCCGCCGACCAGGACCTTGGCGCCCTCGGCCTGGCCGATCTCGAAGTACGAGAGGATCTTCTTCAGCTGTTCGGCGCTGGCCTGCGCGCCGATCTGGGTGTCGGTGTCCAGCGGGTTGCCCTGGCGCATCGCGCGCACCCGCGCCAGGCCGTCGCCGAGCAGCCGCTCGTAGACCGGGGCTTCGATCAGCGCGCGGCTGGGGCAGGTGCAGACCTCGCCCTGGTTGAGGGCGAACATCGCGAAGCCCTCGACGGCCTTGTCGTAGAAGGCGTCGTCGGCGGCGGCGACGTCCGCGAAGAACAGGTTGGGGCTCTTGCCGCCGAGCTCCAGGGTGACCGGGATCAGGTTGTCGGCGGCGGAGCGGGAGATCAGTCGGCCGGTGCTGGTCTCGCCGGTGAAGGCGAGCTTGCGCACCCGCTTGCTGGCGGCGAGCGGGGCGCCGGCCTCCTCGCCGAAGCCGGTGACGATGTTGACCACGCCGGGCGGCAGCAGGTCGGCGGTCAGCTCGGCCAGCAGCAGCACCGAGGCCGGGGTCTGCTCGGCGGGCTTGAGCACCACCGCGTTGCCGGCCGCCAGGGCCGGGGCCAGCTTCCAGATCGCCATCAGGATCGGGAAGTTCCACGGGATGATCTGGCCGACCACGCCCAGCGGCTCGTGGAAGTGGTACGCCACGGTGTCCTCGTCCAGCTGGGAGAGGCTGCCCTCCTGGGCCCGCAGTGCACCGGCGAAGTAGCGCAGGTGGTCGACGGCGAGCGGGAGGTCGGCGGCCAGCGTCTCGCGCACCGGCTTGCCGTTCTCCCAGCTCTCCGCGACGGCCAGCTGTTCGAGGTTGGCCTCCATCCGGTCGGCGATCCTCAGCAGCACCTGCGCCCGCTCGGCGGCGGAGGTGCGGCCCCAGGCCGGGGCGGCGGCGTGGGCCGCGTCGAGGGCGGCCTCGATGTCCTCGGCGGTGCCTCGGGCCACCTCGGTGAACACCTCGCCGGTGACCGGGGTCGGGTCGCCGAAGTACTCGCCGCGCGCCGGGGGCGTCCATCCGCCGTTGATCCAGTGCTCGTACCGGGAGCGGAAGGCGACGATGCTGCCGGGCGCGCCGGGGGGCTGGTAGACCGTCATGATCTGTGTCTCCTCGCGACATCGGGCGGGCGCCGCCCGGCGCCGATCGGGCCGTGGGCGGCGCGCCGGACCACCCGGTCAGCGGGCGGTCCGGCGGGAGGGTGCGGACACGCAGTCGGGCCGGCGCCCCGCCGGGGCGCCCGCCGTCGAGCACGATAGCCGCCGAGCGGACGATGCGGCTACGGTCCGTACGGCGGCTCGTACGGACGGTACGCGATCCGGACGTTCCCGACCCGGGCGCGCGGAGGGCGCGTTCGACGGCGCGCACGCCCCGACGCGCCTCAGACCGCGTGGTACCGGCCGGTGCGGGCCTCCCAGCTCAGGTAGCCGGCCAGCCAGGTGACCAGCCCGTCCGCGTACCGCTGGGCGACCGCGCACTCGATCCGGGACAGGCCCAACTCCCGGTAGACGTCCGCCAGTCGCTCGTGCAGCTCGGCGCAGCGGTCGACCATCAGCTGCGCCTCCGCCATGACCGCCGAGCAGGCCTCCTCGGCCGAGCAGTGGCGCTCGCGCTGGACGATCATGACCAGGTTGTTGACGTCCCCGCGCGGCGCCTCCAGCGGGAAGGAGCGCACGTCGTTGCTCAGCGAGGGTATGTCGGCCGCCAGCTGGCGGAGTTGACGCAGCACCGGGTGGTGCAGGACGGCGGCGGGGACCTCGAACTGGCCGAGCCGCTCGACCATGTCGAAGATGGTCTCCATCGCCGCGGTGCCGCGTCTGAGTTCGAGGTAGCCGTCCCGGTCCGGTGGCCGGGCGGAGATCCGGCCCGCCGCCTCGGCCGGGTGACTGGCGAAGTAGTACTCCCAGTTGTAGGCCGCGCGGGCCTGCCAGCGGGCGGGCATGCCGCGCACGCTGCGGCTCCACAGGTCGGCGAAGGCGGTCTCGACCGCGGAGTCCGGGTCGGGGCGGGCGCCGTGCAGGACGGCGATCAGGCGTTCGCAGATCGGGGCGACCTCGGTGGGGCGGCGGCCGAGCGGGCCGTCGAACTGGTCGTCGAAGAGGAAGTAGAAGCCCATCAGGTCAGCCGCCAGGGCGAGTTCGTCCGGCCCGGCGTCCGGGTAGCCGAGCGCGGCGAGGTCGACCACCTCCCAGTGCGCGTAGCCGGGATGGTCGGCCTCGGGCAGCAGTGGGTGGCGGAGCAGCCAGTCGCTGTGCAGCTTGGTGGCGTACGAGCCGTGCGGACTGCGGCGGTACGGGAACGGAATCTGAAGTGAGGTGTCGTCAGACATCGGACTCCCGGTGCAGCGGAGGGTGGGGGCGCTTGTGGTTCGATCATTGGCCGTGGGGGGAGTTGGCGCGGCGAGGCACGAGCAGTGAGGGTCGCTGTGCAAGATCATCTGCGCCTCGCGGGCCGTAGGGTATCTGATGTAATGATCGGACGTTAGAGATATAGGGCAATTGCCCTTGGCAAGCCTCCCAAACCCTCACCGTCCGCCCCAGCCTGGGCGAATGACGCACGGCGAGCCGCACACGGCGCTAACCTCGGCTCCACGAACAGTGATGGAGCGGCTCCCACGAACAGTGGTCGAGCCGCGCCGTTGGCGGGTGAGGCGGAGGCGCGACGGTGACCGAGCAGGGCAACGAACTTCGGACGGGAACCGGTTCCGACGGGGACGGCGACAGCGCCGCACCCCGGGTCAGGCTGCGCGACCGCGACGCAGAAGTGCGCTCGGTGGAGACGGCCATCGACCGGCTCTGCCGCGAGTTCGCCGCGGGCGGCACCGAGATCGGCGACCTGCTCACCTTCTCCGGCCGCCCCGGCATCGGCAAGACCAGTCTGTTGCACGAGGTCCGACGGATCGCCAAGCTCCGCGAGGGCGCCTCCGTGCTGTTCGCCCGAGGCGGCGAACGGCAGTTCAAGGAGCCGTACCACGTGCTGCGCCAGCTGCTCCAGCCCGTGCTCAGTGATCTGAGCGCGGACGAGTTCCGCCAGGTCATGGGCACCTGGGAGGAGGTCGTCGGACCGGCCATGGGCCTCAGGCAGCCCAAGGCGGGAGCCCGCCGCCTCGACCCGCAGGGCGTGCGCGACGGCCTCGACTACGTGCTGACCCAGCTCGCACCGCGCCGCGCGCCGATGGTGATGATCGTCGACGACCTGCACTGGTCCGACGCCGAATCCCTCTCCTGGCTCGCCAAGTTCGCCGTCCGCTCCGGCGAACTGCCCGTGCTGCTCGTCTTCGCCTTCCGCGAGGACGAGAACGACTGGCCCAACGAGACCCAGGACCTCCGCCGGGACATCCTCGGACTCAAGGCCCGCAAGCACGAGCTCAACCGGCTCACCCTGAGCTCCGTCACCGACATGATCCGCGCCGAACTCGGCGACAAGGCCGAGGACGCCTTCTGCTACGAGTTCTGGAACGTCGTCAACGGCAACCCCTTCGAGGCCGGTCGCCTGCTCGACCAGGTCCGTGAGCAGGAACTCGAACCGGTCGAGGAGAACTCCCGGCAGCTGCGCGAACTAGCCGTCGACGCCACCGGGATGACCCTCAAGAGCTGGCTGGACCGGCTCGGCGCCAGCACCCTGCGCTTCGCCTGGGCCTGCGCCATGCTGGGCACCGACATCCGGATCGACCTCGCCACCCGGATCTCCACCCAGAGCACCGAGGGCGCCCGCGACTCCATCAAGCAGCTGCGCAAGCAGCGCGTGCTCACCCAGGCCCCCAACGGGAATCTGGAGTTCGTCCACCCGCTGATCGCCAGCTCCATCTACAACACCATGCCGGAGGCCACCCGCCTCGGCATGCACGGCATCGCCGCCGCCGAGATCGAGAACGCCGGACTCGGCCTGCTCGCCGCCTCCCGCCACCTGGTCGAGACCCACTCCGGCGAGGGCGACGACCGGATCGTCAAGAAGCTGCGCCGCGCGGCCGTCGAACACCAGCTGATCGGTGCCCCCGAGGCCGCCCAGCGCTGCCTGCACCGCGCGCTCAACGAGCCGCCCGCCGACGACATCAAGGCCGAGGTGCTGTACGAACTCGGCTGCTCCGCACTGCTCACCGACCCGGGCGCCACCGTCAACCAGCTCAAGCTCGCTCTCGACCCCGACGAAGGGCCGCTGCGCCCGGACCTGCGGGTGGACGCCACCTTCCGGCTCTCCGAGGTGCTCGCCCACAGCGGCGAGCTGGGCCAGGCCGCGTTGGTCTGCCAGGAGGAGGCCGAGCAGACCGTCGAGCCGGCCGGGCGGCAGCGGCTCCAGGCCGCCTCGTTCATGTGGCACGCGTTCCGCAAGTCCGAGGAGGGCGGCCGCGGCCGCTCCGCCCGGCTGGGTGAGATGTGCCGGAGCCTGCCCGGCCGCGAGGCCGCCGACCGGGCGGTGCTCGCCATGCGCGCCTGGGACCTGACACTGCGCGGCGAGTCCTCCGCCGAGGCGCTCGCGCTCGCCGACGAGGTCCTCGACGGCGGCCGGCTGCCCAAGGGCCTCGGTTGGACCGACACCACCTGGGGCTTCGAACTGCCCTCGATGCTCGGCCTCACCTACATCTACAACGACCGCATCGCCCAGGCCGAGCGGCTGTTCGCGGACGCCATCATCCAGTTCGAGGTGGCCGGTTGGAGCGGCGCCCACCGGGGCTTCGCCTACTTCCTGATGGGCCTGGCCCGCTTCCGTCGCGGCCTGCTCGCCGAGGCCGAGGACTTCCTGCGCCGGGCGTACCGCATCTCCGAGCGGGTCGGGCAGAAGCTGCCGCTGGCCTGGGACGCGGTGGGCGTGCTGGTGGACACCCTGATCGCCCGCGGCCGGGTCGACGAGGCCTGGACGCTGGCCAACGAGTTCGGCTTCCACCCGCCGTACCACGCCACTGCCATGGTGCTGCCGGACGCGGCCTCGCTGTACGGCAAGCTGCTGATCGCCATGAAGCGCCACGCGGGCGCGGCCGCCGCGCTCACCGAGGCCGGCGCCCAGCTGGAGATCCGCGGCTGGCACAACACCGTCTGGGCGCCCTGGGCCGGGCACCTGGCCATCGCGATCGCGGACGACGAGCCCGAGCGCGCCCGCGGCTACGCCCGGAAGGCCGTCCAGGACGCGCGCGCCTTCGGTACCGCCTCGGCGATCGGCAGCGCGCTGCGGCTGCAGGCCCAGGTCGAGAACGGCGAGCAGGCGGTCGAGCTGCTGGAGCAGGCCGTCGAGCACCTCGGGCAGTCTCCGGCCGGGTACGAGCACGCCGTCGCGTTGGTCGACCTGGGTGCCGCGCTGCGCCGGGTCGGCCGGCTGGAGGACGCCCAGGAGTACCTGTACCAGGGCATCGAGCTGGCCCAGCACTGCTCGGCGGAGAAGCTGGTCGACCAGGCCCGGCGGGAGCTGGCCAACTACGGCCTGCGGCCCAACCGGCTGGAGAAGCGCGACTTCCGGGAGACGCTCAGCGGGCCCGAGTGGGAGGTCGCCAAGCGCGCCGCGCAGGGCGTGCCGCCGCAGCGGATCGCCGATGAGCTGGGGGTGCAGCTGAACCTGGTCAACCGGCGGCTGGCCGCGGTCTACCGCAAGGCGGGCAGCGGGCCGGACGGCCTCGCCTCGGCGCTCGGGTTGCCGGACCAGCCGCGTGAGGAGCAGGGGGAGTGACGGCGGTCCGGGCGAGGGCGGCGGCCGGTGGCGCCCGGGCGGCGCGCGGAGGCGTGGGAGTGCCCCCACAGCCGCCGTCCTCGCTAGGCTGACGGACACCACGGGGGCTGCGGCAGCGCCTTCTGACGGATGGACGGACCCGGAACCGGGCGGAGGCGGCGGCGCCGTCGCCAGTGAGGAGCAGGCATGGCGAGCGAGGCCACCGGCGTGCGGCATGAACCCCTCGACCCCTCCGGTGCGGGCGCCGCGATCCAGCGCTGGACGCTCACCGCCGGCCCGTACGAGGCGAGCGTGCTCACCCTCGGCGCCACCCTGCACACCCTGAGCGCGCCGGACCGCACCGGCCGCAGCGCCCAACTGCTGCTGTCCACTGATCAGTTGGCGCAGATCCTGGGCCCGGCCCGGCACTACGGCACGGTGGTGGGCCGGTACGCCAACCGGATCGACCGCTCCGAGGTCACCATCGACGGCGAGGAGTACCCGCTCGCCCCGACCGGTGGCGGGCTCACCCTCCACGGCGGGCCGGACGGCTTCGCCCAGCGGATGTGGGCGGCCGAGCCGATCGAGGGCGGGGTGCGGCTGCGGCTGCACAGCCCGCACGGCGACCAGGGCTTCCCGGGCGCGCTGGACGTCACCGTCTCCTACACCCTGTCCAGCACCCCGGAGGCGGGCGGCGAGCTGGTGATCGCGTACCACGCGGTGACCAGCAAGCCGACGGTCGTCAACCTGACCAACCACGCCTATGTCAACCTCGCGGGTGAGGGCAACGGCGACGTCCTGGGCCACCTGCTCACCCTGGACGCCGACGAGTACACCCCGGCCGACGAGCGGCAGATCCCGTACGGGCGGACCGAGCCGGTGGCCGGCACGCCCTTCGACTTCACCGTGGCCACGCCGATCGGCAAGTCGGTGCACGACGAGCACCCGCAGCTGGCCGGGCCCGGCGGCTACGACCACAACTGGGTGCTGCGGGCCCGGCCGGCGGACGGCAGCCCGGCGCGGGCCGCGCTGCTGGAGGACCCGGTCAGCGGCCGCACCCTGGAGGTGCTGACCACCGAGCCGGGCATCCAGGTCTACACGGCGAACAAGTTCCAGGGCGCGGTCACCGGCGCGAGCGGGGTCCCGTACGGACCGTTCGCCGGGATCGCGCTGGAGACCCAGCACTTCCCGGACTCCCCGCACCACCCGGCCTTCCCGAGCACCGTGCTGCGGCCGGGGGAGGAGTTCCGCTCGACCACGGTGCTGCGGCTGGGGACCAACTAGGCGTTCCGGCCGCGGCTCAGGTCCCGGCTCATGCAGAGCCGGGGCCAGCGGTCCAGGCCGTGCTCGGCCTCCTTGCGCCGGATCTCGCGCAGGCCCGGGGTCAGCTCCGCGTCGGCCAGTGGGCGGAAGCCGCAGCGGGCGTAGTAGGGGGCGTTCCAGGGAACGTCCGCGAAGGTGGTCAGGGTGAGCGCGGGGGCGTCGGCGCCCTCGTGCCCGGCGAGGTGGTCGATCAGGGCCCGGCCGATACCCCGGCGGGCGTGGTCGGGGTGGACCGACACCTGCTCGATGTGCAGGGAGCCGTCCACCGGCTCGGCCAGCAGGTAGCCGGCGATCGTCCCGTCGGGGGCCTGCGCGACCAGGGCGACGCCGTGTTCCAGGTAGTGCGCCAGCTCCTCCGGGGCCGGAGGCTCGTCCTCGGCGACCTCCGGCATCCCGATCGCGGCGAAGGGGGTTCCGGCGGCGCGTTCCAGCTCGCTCAGCAGTGGCAGTTCGTCCTCGGTGACGGCTCTGATGCGCATGCGTCCAGTCTGCTGCAAGCGCCCTTCGGCCACGCACGGTGGTTCCGTCGGCCACGCCGTAGCGGGGTGAAAAGGACGAATCCTGACATTGCTTCGCACTGTCGACTACCGTGCGGCCACGTCCAGGACACGTGGATGTAACGATCAGCGTTTCTTGCAGAAACTTGCTGCAAGGACTTTCCGTCCCTCTTGCGCCGCTGTTAACTTCCTTCCCGAGCCCGTCGGCAGCAAAGGTGCGGTCGGCACGAGGCAGCCATTATGCGCCTGTCTCCGAACATCTCGGGCACCCCCACCCTCCCAAGGAGTTCTCATGCGGCGTGGCATCGCGGCCTCTGCCCTCGTTGTGGCCCTCGCGGTCTCGATGGCTGCCTGTGGCAGCAGTGGCGGCTCCGGTTCGGACGGCAAGGCCGACGGCCCCGTCACCATCACGTACTGGGACACCTCCAACGCCACCAACGAGGCTCCGAACTACCAGGAGCTGGCCAAGAAGTTCGAGGCCGCCAACCCGAACATCAAGGTCAACTTCGTCAACGTGCCGTTCGACCAGGCGCAGAACAAGCTGCAGACCGCCTTGGGGGCCAAGGGCGCGCCGGACGTGTTCCGCTCCGAGGTCGGCTGGACCGCCGCCTTCGCCAAGGCCGGCTTCCTGGAGCCGCTGGACGGTACCCCGGCCGCCGGCGACACCTCCACGTTCCAGCCCAGCCTGATCCAGCAGGCCAAGTACGACGGCAAGCTGTACGGCGTGCCGCTGGTGACCGACACCCTGGGCCTGCTCTACAACAAGGAGCTGTTCACCAAGGCCGGCATCACCGAGGCGCCGAAGACCTGGGACGAGCTCAAGACTGACGCCGCCGCCGTCAAGGACAAGGCCGGCGTGGACGGCTTCTGGCTGAAGGCCGCGGACGGCTACTACGCGATGCCGTTCCTGTTCGGCGAGGGCACCGACACCGTCGACGCCGCCGGCAAGAAGATCACCGTCACCTCGCCGGAGGCCGTCAAGGCCGTCGAGACCTACAAGTCGATGTTCACCGCGCCCGGCATGGCCAAGGCCGACGTCACCACCGACGCCTACGCGCACATGATGGACGCCTTCAACAGCGGCAAGGTCGCGGCGATCATCCAGGGCCCCTGGGAGATCACCAACATCTACAAGGGCTCCGCCTTCGCCGACAAGAACAACCTCGGCATCGCCGCCGTCCCCGCCGGCTCCAGCGGCAAGGCCGGCGCCCCCACCGGCGGTCACAACATCGCCGTCTACGCCGGTGCGGACAAGGCCCACAAGGCCGCCGCCGAGAAGTTCGCCGCCTTCATGACCTCGGCCGAGAGCCAGGCCTTCATCGCGCAGAAGAACTCCACCCTGCCGACCCGCTCCGACGCCTTCACCG
Organism: Kitasatospora sp. NPDC058190; assembly: GCF_042883685.1. Taxonomy (NCBI): domain Bacteria; kingdom Bacillati; phylum Actinomycetota; class Actinomycetes; order Kitasatosporales; family Streptomycetaceae; genus Kitasatospora; species Kitasatospora sp. NPDC058190. Next base: position 18,484 of record NZ_JBHVVI010000006.1, on the reverse strand, counting down.
CCGACGTCAAGGCCGACCCGGGCATCTCCGGCTTCCAGGGCATCCTGAGCAGCGCCAAGCCGCGCCCCGAACTGCCCGAGTACAGCTCGCTGTTCGCCTCGCTCGGCGAGAACCTGGGCAAGTCCCTCCAGGGCACCAGCACCCAGGACGCGCTGAACACCGTCGCCACCGACTACGCCAAGCTCCTGCCGGGCTTCGCCAAGTAGTCCCCGCGCCCGGCCTGCCGACCGTACGGCAGGCCGGGCCGTCGGCTCCCCCGAGAATCCCCCGAGAAGGTGCAAACGATGTCAGTCGCCGTGCAGGGCGCCACCGGCAAGGGCAGCCGGGAGCGCGAACAGCGTCCGGGCCCGCTGGAACGCCTCAAGCGCTCCTACGCCAAGCACTGGTACGCCTACGCGATGGTCGCCCCGGTCGTGCTGGTGCTCGGCGCGCTGGTGTTCTACCCGCTCGTCCAAGGCATCTGGCTCACCCTCACCGACGCCAACAGCCTCAACGTCGCCCGCACCATCGGCGTCAACGAGATCCCGGCCAGCTACCAGTACATCGGCTTCCACAACTACGCCGACATCCTCTGGGGCCCCGGTTCCTACGACCGCTTCTGGGGCCACTTCGTGTGGACCATCGCCTGGACGGTCATCTGCGTCAGCCTGCACTACACCCTCGGCCTCGGGCTGGCCGTGCTGCTCAACAAGAAGCTGCGCGGGCGCGCCGCCTACCGGATGCTGCTCATTCTGCCGTGGGCCGTCCCGACCTTCGTCACCGTCTTCTCCTGGCGGCTGATGCTCTCCGACGGCGGCGTCGTCAACACCGTGCTCGCCACGCTGCACCTGCCCGAGCCCGGCTGGCTCACCGACCCGTGGGCGCAGAAGGCGGCCGCGATCCTGGTCAACACCTGGGCCGGCGTGCCGTTCATGATGATCTCGCTGCTCGGCGGCCTCCAGGCGATCCCGGCCGAGCTGTACGAGGCCGCCGAGATGGACGGCGCCTCCCGCTGGCAGCAGTTCCGCCACATCACCCTGCCCGGGCTGCGCAGCGTCTCCTCCACGGTCGTGCTGCTCGGCGTGATCTGGACCTTCAACCAGTTCAACGTCATCTTCCTGCTGTTCGGCAAGGGCGCCCCGGACGCCCAGCTGCTGGTCACCTGGGCCTACCGCCTGGGCTTCGGCCAGATCCCCCGGGACTACGCCGGGTCCGCCGCGTACGGCGTGATCCTGCTGTCCATCCTGATCGTCTTCACCGCCTTCTACCGGCGCTGGCTCGCCCGCAACGAGCAGGCCAACGGCTAGCCCCAGGCCCCGGATCCAGTTGACCCACGAAGGCAGGTACCCCCGATGAGCACCACCACCGAACGCCCCGCCCCCGCGGCGACCACGGCCCCGGCAGCCCGGCCGGCGAAGTTCCGGCCGCGCGGCGAGAGCAGCCCGCTGTCCAAGGCGCTGTCCCACGGCGTCCTGATCGTGGCCAGCCTGATCGCGCTGTTCCCGATCGCGTGGATCCTCTTCGTCTCGCTCGGGCCGGACAAGAACGACTACCTCCACCCCGGCGACATCTTCGGCAAGCTCACGCTGGCGAACTACCAGCACGTGCTGGGCGACACCGACTTCTTCACCTGGTTCGGCAACTCCCTGCTGGTCGCCGGCGTGACCACCGTGTTCGGCGTGCTGCTCGCCGCCACCGCCGGCTACGCCGTGTCCCGGATGAAGTTCCCCGGCCACAAGCCGCTGATGTGGTCGCTGCTGATCACCCAGATGTTCCCGATCGCGGTGCTGATCGTGCCGATGTACACCATGCTCTCCGAGCTGGGCCTGCTGGACAGCTACACCGGCCTGATCCTGGTCTACTCCACCACCACCGTGCCGTACTGCGCCTGGCTGATGAAGGGCTACTTCGACACCATCCCGGTGGAGATCGACGAGGCCGGCCGGGTCGACGGGCTCAGCCCGTTCGGCACCTTCTGGCGGCTGGTGCTGCCGCTCGCCCGCCCGGGCCTGGCGGTGGCCGCGTTCTACTCCTTCCTCACCTACTGGGCCGAGGTGCCGTTCGCCTCCACCTTCATGCTCAGCTCCGACAAGTACACGCTGGCCGTCGGCCTGCAGAGCTTCGTCAGCGAGCACGACGCCCAGTGGAACCTGATGGCCGCCACCGCGGTGCTGATCGCGATCCCGTCGGCGGTCTTCTTCTACCTGGTGCAGCGCCACCTGGTCACCGGCCTGACCGCCGGTGCCTCCAAGTCGTAACGCTCCACGAAGTCCCGGCACTTCGCGAGGCCCTTGCGCTCCTCGAAGACACAGCGTTCCCCGCTCCTCTAGTCCCCAAGGGATACCGTCCATGACCCAGAACCTGGCCGACACCTCCCGGCCTGCCGCCGACACCGCTCACGAGGCGAACGTCAGCGCGTCCAGAGGCTGGTGGCGGGACGCGGTCATCTACCAGGTGTACCCGCGCAGCTTCGCCGACTCCAACGGCGACGGCATGGGCGACCTGCCGGGCATCCGCAGCCGCCTGCCGTACCTGCGTGACCTCGGCGTGGACGCCGTCTGGCTCTCCCCGTTCTACGCCTCGCCGCAGGCGGACGCCGGCTACGACGTCGCCGACTACCGCGCGGTGGACCCGATGTTCGGCACCCTGCTGGACGCCGACGCCCTGATCCGGGACGCCCACGGGCTGGGCCTGCGGATCATCGTCGACCTCGTGCCCAACCACTCCTCGGACCAGCACGAGTGGTTCCAGCGTGCCCTGCGCGAGGGCCCCGCGTCCCCGCTGCGCGACCGCTACCACTTCCGCCCCGGCAAGGGCGAGAACGGCGAACTGCCGCCCAACGACTGGGAGTCCATCTTCGGCGGCCCGGCCTGGACCCGCACCGAGAACCCGGACGGAACCCCCGGCGACTGGTACCTGCACCTGTTCGCCCCCGAGCAGCCCGACTTCAACTGGGAGAACCCGGCCGTCGCCGACGAGTTCCGCTCGATCCTGCGGTTCTGGCTCGACATGGGTGTGGACGGTTTCCGCATCGACGTCGCCCACGGCCTGGTCAAGGCCCCCGGCCTGCCCGACCTCGGCGGCGCCGACCAGCTCAAGCTGCTCGGCAACGACGTCATGCCGTTCTTCGACCAGGACGGCGTGCACGAGATCTACCGCAGCTGGCGCAAGATCCTCGACGAGTACCCGGGCCAGCGGATCGGCGTCGCCGAGGCCTGGACCCCGACCGTCCAGCGCACCGCCAACTACGTCCGCCCCGACGAGCTGCACCAGGCCTTCAACTTCCAGTACCTGGGCACCGATTGGGACGCCACCGCGCTGCGCGAGGTGATCGACCTGTCGCTCGACTCGATGCGCCCGGTCGACGCCCCCACCACCTGGGTGCTGTCCAACCACGACGTCACCCGGCACGCCACCCGCTTCGCCAACGAGCCGGGCCTCGGCACCCAGATCCGCACCCCCGGCGACCGTTCGCTGGGTCTGCGCAGGGCCCGCGCCGCCACCCTGCTGATGCTCGCGCTGCCCGGCTCCGCCTACGTCTACCAGGGCGAGGAGCTCGGCCTGCCGGACGTCACCGACCTGCCGGACGAGGTCCGCCAGGACCCGTCCTTCTTCCGCCAGGCCGGCCAGGACGGTTACCGCGACGGCTGCCGCGTCCCGATCCCGTGGTCCGGCACCGAGGCCCCGTACGGCTTCGGACCGGCGGCGGGCGGGCCGTCCTGGCTGCCGCAGCCGGCCGAGTGGGCCGCGCTCAGCGTCGAGGCGCAGACCGGCGACCCGACCTCCACCCTGGAGCTGTACCGCAGCGCGCTGGCCGTCCGCCGTGCGCAGCCCGACCTGGGCGCCGGTACCGAGGTCGAGTGGCTGGACGCCCCCGAGGGCACCCTGGCCTTCCGCCGCGGCTCCTTCGTCTGCACCGTGAACACCACCGGCGAGCCGGTGCGGATAGCGGCGCCCGGTCGACTGCTGCTCGCCTCGACCGACCTCGTGGTGGACGGCGGCGAGACGGTGCTCGCTCCGGACAGCACCGGCTGGTGGGCGGTCTGACGTGGGTGCAATAGGCTCTGGGCCCGTGACTACGGCGCGACTCTCAGACATCGCGGCGCAGGCGGGGGTCAGCGAAGCCACCGTCTCCCGCGTGCTCAACGGCAAGGCGAACGTCTCCGCCGCGACCCGGCAGACCGTGCTGGCGGCGCTCGACGTGCTCGGCTACGAGCGGCCGACCCGGCTGCGCCAGCGCAGCGCCGGGCTGATCGGGCTGATCACGCCGGAGCTGAGCAACCCGATCTTCCCCGCGCTCGCGCAGGTGATCGAGCAGGTGCTCAGCCGGCACGGCTACACGCCGGTGCTGTGCACCCAGACGCCGGGCGGGTCCACCGAGGACGAACTGGTCGAGATGCTCGTCGACCGGGGGGTGGCGGGCATCGTCTTCGTCTCCGGGCTGCACGCCGACAGCACCGCCGACCACGACCGCTACGCCCGGCTGGCCGGGCGCGGGGTGCCGTTCGTGCTGATCAACGGCTACAGCGAGCGGATCGACGCGCCGTTCATCTCGCCGGACGACCGGGCCGCGATGTGGATGGCCGTCCAGCACCTGGCCGAGCTCGGGCACGAGCGGATCGGGCTGGCGGTCGGGCAGCGGCGGTACGTGCCGGTGCTGCGCAAGATCGAGGGCTTCACGGCCGCGATGCGCGAGGTGCTCGGGCGCAGCCAGGAGGAGGCGGAGGAGCTCGTCCACCACACGCTGTTCAGCGTGGAGGGCGGGCACGCGGCGGCCGGTGCGCTGCTCGACAAGGGCTGCACGGCGATCGTCTGCGGGAGCGACATGATGGCGCTCGGGGCGATCCGGGCGGTGCGGCAGCGCGGGCTGTCGGTGCCGCAGGACGTGTCGGTGGTCGGCTTCGACGACTCGCCGCTGATCGCCTTCACCGAGCCGCCGTTGACCACGATCCGCCAGCCGGTCGAGGCGATGGCCACGGCGGCGGTGGACGCGCTGCTGGAGGAGGTCGGCGGGAACGCCGCCCAGCGCGGGGAGTTCATGTTCCAGCCGGAGCTGGTGATGCGCGGGTCCACCGGGGCCTGCGCGCGCTGACCCCGGTACCGGATGGCGGTGCTCGACTGACGGGCCCCGGAGGGTGGTTGCTCTCCGGGGCCCGTCGGCGTGCGTCTGCTCGACCGTGCTGTCCGGTCAGCCCTCCTGGGCGGCCGGGCGGTCGGCGGTGAGCCGATGGCCGTCGGCCGCGTCGCCGGTCCGGGTCTCGGTGCGGCGGCCGCGAGCCAGGTAGTCGCGCAGGATCAGTTCGACCGCGTCCTGCGGGCTCTTGGTGCCGGAGAGCAGCATCGCGTCTATCGCGAGGTTCGCGTCGAGCGTGACGGTGACCTGGGCCATGGTGACTCCTCCTCGGGTGCAGAGCAGCAGCATGCCCGTCGGGCCGGGGTTTCACCATGCGAATGCGCCGAAACCCCCGGGGAGGAGCGACCAGACTCTCCCCGGGGGTGGCGGGTGGTCAGCGTTCGGACGACGGCTGACAGATGTTGAAATCTGTTATCTGAAATCTGTTACCTGTCAGCTGTTCTCTGTTGTCCGTCAGCTGTGGGCCCGTGGTTGTGGGCGTGTGGGCCCGTGGGCCGTTGCTCAGACCCGGCCGGCGAAGTCCGGGGCCCAGTTGGCGATGGTCTGCTCGCGCACGCCCGAGCTCGGGTTGGCGGCCTCGACGTACTTGCCGCCGCCGATGTAGATCGCGACGTGGTACACGCCGGAGTTCTGGCCGTTGTTCGACCAGAACAGCAGGTCGCCCGGCTGCAGGCTGTCCAGCGAGACGTGGGTGCTGGCGGCGGCCTGGTCGGCGGCGACGCGCGGGATGTTGATGCCCGCGGCGCGCAGCGCGGCCTGGGTCAGGCCGGAGCAGTCCCAGCCGCCGTTGCCGGTGCCGCCGTAGACGTAGGCCTGGCCGACCTTGGACTCGGCGAAGGACACCGCGGCGGCCATGCTGCCGGTGGCGGCCTGGGCGGCCGGCTTGGCGACCGGCTTGGTGGCCGGCTTGGTGGCCGGCTTGGCGACCGGCTTCGAGGCCTGGGTCAGGGCGGTCGGCTTGGCGTTCACGGCACCGCCGTTCGCGGCCTGGCCGGCCTTCTGGGAGCGGTTGAACCAGCCGAAGTCCGAGCCGGAGGTGGACGAGGAGGACTTGTCGGCCTGGGCCTTGACACCGTCACCGAAGGTCAGGCGCTGGCCCGGGTAGATGGTGTCCGGGCCCTCGGTGAGGGTGGCGCGGTTGAGGTCGTACAGGTGCTGCCAACCGCCCTGGACGTTGTTCTTCGCGGCGATCGAGGACAGCCAGTCGCCCTCGACGACGGTGTAGTCGGTGGACGACTGCGCCTGCTGCTGGGCGGGCGCGGCCGGCGTGGCGGGCTTCGCGGCCGGGGCCTGGTTCTGCGCGGGCTTGGCGGCGGCCGGGGCGGCGGGCTTGGCGGCCGTGCCGGCGGAGGTGTCGACGGCGGCCGGGGCGCCGCTCTTGGTCAGGCCGGCCTGGACCGAGCAGACGGGCCAGGCGCCGGGGCCCTGCGAGGCGAGGACCTTCTCGGCGATGGCGATCTGCTGGTCCTTGGTGGCCTGGTTGGCCTGCGGGGCGTACGCGGTACCGCCGAAGGCGGCCCAGGTGCTGGAGGTGAACTGCAGGCCGCCGTAGAAGCCGTTGCCGGTGTTGATGCTCCAGTTGCCGCTGCTCTCGCACTGGGCGACCTTGTCCCAGGTGGCGACGGGGGCGGCGTTGGCGGTGCCGTTGGTGAGGCACGGGATGGTGAGACCGACGCCCGCGACGCCGAGGGCGGCGATCACGCGACGGGTACGGCCGGACAGGCGGGTGCCGTTGGTGGGCAGCATGAAGACGCGGTCCTCTCCCACGCCTGCGAGGTGAGCTGTCGGATTCGGGCTGGAGTTGCCCGGCCGCGCTGTGGGCGCGGCTTCACCCCTAGCCCTGGACCGTTCCGAGGAGCGGCCCGGGGCGACTTACCTGTGGTTCCCCCGCTCCTGCCGTGATGCGTTTTCGCGCTGCCAGGACATCCGACGGCAGGACTCGGCGTCGCGGATGAACTGGGTCCGTGTGGTCACGAACGGGGAGCACGTTAAGCAGACTTAAGTTCAAACTGCAAATATCTGTGACGCGCATCACGGTTTAGCGGAAACTGCCAAATTGGACACGAACCATGATCGTAAATGATCGTTTTTCGGTAATGCCGCTGTGGATTCCCGCAATTGTCTCCACTTCAGAAGTGAAGTGACGGGGCGTGGAGGCGCGCGGTGGCGCGCCGGTCGCGACGGGGGGTGGGCGTGAATCGAGCGCCGGAATACGCGCCCAGCATTTCTGCCGAAAGGCGACAAAACGGACATTGCGCACTATCGTCTTTTAGCTCCGATAACTCCCGCAATTCCCTGCCTGGACAAGCTGCGGGGCGAGCCGGAGGTGGACGGGGCGGGCGGAGGAGGAGCGGCGGGAAAGGGCGAGCCGCAGGGCGGGCCGACGGCAAGCCGAAGGGCCCGGAACGCGATCGTTCCGGGCCCTTCGGTACGAGGGACGGTGCTACAGGCGGTCGGCGGGCGTCCGCTAGGCCTCCACGGGCCCCTGGGCGGCCGCGTGGGCGCCACGGGAGCCCTCCTCGGCCCCGGCGGCGGCCGCGGCCTCCGCCTCGGCCTGGGCCAGCTCCTCCGGCGTCGGCGTCGGCAGCGCGGCCAGGTAGGTGGAGGCGATCAGCTGGCCGACGGTCGGGTAGGCGCCCAGCGGCGCGGCCGACGGGCAGCCGGTCTCCTCGGCGGCCGTGGCGAGCAGCTCCGAGTCCGCCTCGGGCCCGATCACCAGCGGGGCCAGCGCCGGGCGCTGGGAGCCGGTCTCCTTGAGGTGGTTGACGGCGTCGGCCACCGAGCCGGGGACGTCGAGCGCCGCGGCGACGACCGGAACGGCCAGTCGGGCGGCCAGCAGCACGCCGGTGATGCCGGCAGCGGCGGCCGCGTCCTCGCCGCCGACGGTGGTCAGGACCACGCCGTCCGCGGCGGTCGCGATGGCGAACAGCCGGGCCCGGTCGGCCCGGGCCAGCCCGGCCTCGGACAGCCGCACGTGCACGGCCTCGGCCAGCAGCGGGTGCGGGCCCAGTGTGTCGGTGACGGTCGCGCCGTACTCGGCGGCGAGGGCGTGAAGCCCGGTCAGGAAGTCGTGCGGCCCGGGCACCAGCGGTACCACGACGGGCGCCGCCAGGCCGGCCTCGGCGGCCTCGGCCAGCAGCTCGGCGACGGTGCGGTCGTCCCCGCCCTCGCTCTCGGCGCCGTCGGTCGGGAGGTAGCCGACCGCGGCCTGGACGCCGGCGTGCTCGCTGCGGACGATCGAGAGCAGTTCCTCGACGACCGAGCGGGACTCGGGCCCGGCGGTCGCGGGTACGGCGAGCACCAGGGCCGGCGAGCCGGTGCGGATCTCGGGGCGCTCGGGACGGCGGTGGCGCCCCCGCGCACGGGAGCCTGGAGTACGGACGGGCAGTGGCGCGCCCGGGATGGCTGCGGTGCTCATGCCGGAGATCGTAGGACATCGGCCCGTCAGGCCTGCAGTCGGCTGCCGTACGGGTTTCGGGTGGTCGCGGTGCGAAGGTCGTGTCTCCGTCGTCGCGGTCCGGGCGGTTTGCCTACAATCCGGACATTCCTCGCCCAACCCCCGGGTGGACGCCCGTAGTCGCCCTGACGTGTCCCGTGGGGCATCGCGTTGCACCTGCGGCGCGTGAGATGTCTCACAGTCGGAGGGCGGCCTGACGGAGGGTCACGGCGGCGCGACTCCCGGCATTCGAAGATCAACATTCAGCGGGGGGCCGCTCACGGCCGGTTATCGAATGCTCGTCGATTCAGTCGGCTATGTCCGTTTACGTACCGTCAGGAGAAGGGTCCGTGAAGAGTTCGGGGCCGCCGGCAAAAGGCCTCGTGCACCTGCAATGTCCCGTGCTGATGCACGTGCACTGCGGCTATCATCGCGTCAAGTGAGGCGTTGTGCCGGACCGGTACGGGGCCGGTCCGTTCCTTCGACGGTGCCGGGGCGCCGCGCTGGACGACAACTCCGGAGCTCTTCGGGAGACTTCTATGCACGACTCGCAGGACACGCACAGCTCGGACCACACCTACAACGGGATGGCCGCCGCCGACCTCAAGGGGGTGGTCTGGCAGAAGAGCCGGCACAGCAACTCCCAGGGCAACTGCGTCGAGTTCGCGGCCCTGCCCGGCGGCGAGGTGGCGATGCGCAACTCGCGCTTCCCGGACGGTCCGGCGCTCATCTACACCCGGGCCGAGATCGCCGCCCTGCTGCTGGGGGCCAAGGACGGGGAGTTCGACCACCTGGCGGTCTGACCGGTCGCCGCTTCACCATCGGGGGGCCGTCGTGGGTGCTGACACCACGACGGCCTTTGTCTTTTCCCCGCGGGCGCTCCCACGGGTGGGGTCGGGTCGGGGCGTACCGGGTCGGGTCGTGCCCGGCCGGGGCCTGTAACGCGCGGGCCCGGATCTCCGGCGCGTGGGCCGGGGCCCGTGACGCACGGATCGCAGTGCCCGGCGCGGGATGCCGGTGCCGGAGGCGGTCCGGCGTCCAAGGGCTCGAGGAACTGGCGGAAGGGCCCGGGATGTGGTCCTCCCGGGTCGTCCCCGAGCCGGCCGCGCGCCGCACGGCGCTAGGCCGAGCGCCGGTGTCGTCCACCGATTTCGACACGTCCGTCGAGTCCGCCGCCCTGGGCCGGCTCCGCCTCGAACATGGCCCAGACCACCTTGCCGCTGCCCAGCGGGTGCCAGCCCCAGGAGCGGCTGAACGACTCCACCAGGTGCAGCCCCCGGCCGGATTCGGCAACGAAGTCCGCCTCCCGGGCGACCGGTCCGATGCTGCTCGGATCGCTCACCGCGCAGACCACCTGGGGTGCGCGGTGCACCAGGCTTATTCGGATCGGCAGCCGCCCTTCCGGGGTCGGCTGTATGGGAAAGTCGTACTCGCCCGGGCAACAGCCCGACGGGTCGGGCCGTGCGCCGATCGCATGCCGGAGCGCGTTGGTCACGAGTTCCGAGGCCACCAGCGCGACATCGTCGAACAGCTCCATCAGGCCCCAGCGCTGAAGAGCGGTCCGGGCGAAGTCGCGCGCGGTTCTCACGGCTTCGAAGCGAGGAGCGAGCGTACAGGTGACCACATGGGGGTCAACCGCCAAAGCCGTACCGGTGCTCATGAAGAGCTCCTCCCATAAGGGGGCGGACACGGCTGGACCCGCCGGGGTCATGCCGGTCACCTCCGACTCGCTCGGCCGCTCGGCCGCCCCCTCGACCAGGCGCGCGCGCACTCGAACGCCCGGCGGCGCGGGGGACGCCACCGGGTCGGTGCACGGAGTCGCGCGTGGGGTCGACGCGGAGCCCGCGGGATTGCCAGGGATGTGCAGGTGCACGTGCACCATGGTGGTGTGCGCTCACTGCAGATGCAAGAGTCGATTCACGTGCAGTCGCACTATTGGCATATGCAAGCGCCGGATGCACGTGCATCCTGGTGTGCGGAGTGCAGAACTGATAGGAACATCCGTCAGTATCGGCACCGTGAGCGCTCAACTGATGGCAGACTGTGCGCTGTTTGCCCTAGGTGGAGGTTTCGACCGCATGACCACAGTTCAGCCGGGCGGCGGCTCGATGGTCCGCCGGATCCTCCTCGGCTCCCAGCTGCGCCGCTTGCGCGAGGCGCGCGGCATCACCCGTGAGGACGCGGGCTACGCGATCCGCGCCTCCGAGTCCAAGATCAGCCGCATGGAGCTCGGCCGCGTCAGCTTCAAGGAGCGCGACGTCGCCGACCTGCTCAGCCTGTACGGCGTGGACGACGGCCTGGAGCGGGAGGCCCTGCTCGGGCTGGTCCGCGAGGCCAACAAGTCCGGCTGGTGGCACAGCTTCAACGACGTGCTGCCGGGCTGGTTCCAGACCTACGTGGGACTGGAGGAGGCCGCCCAGCTGATCCGTACCTACGAGGTGCAGTTCATCCCCGGACTGCTGCAGTCCGAGGAGTACGCACGGGCGGTTTTCGGCCAGAGTCGGCCGGTCATCAGCGAGGAGGAGGTCGAGCGGCGGGTCAGCCTCCGCCTGCGCCGCCAGAAGCTGCTGACCGAGGGCGCCAACCCGCGCCTGTGGGCGGTGATCGACGAGGCGGCGCTGCGCCGGCCGGTCGGCGGGCCCAAGGTGATGCGCGGTCAGGTGCAGTACCTGATCGACGTCGCCGAGCAGGCCAACGTGGTGATCCAGGTCATGCCGTTCCGCTTTGGCGCGCACGCCGGTGAGTCCGGCGCGTTCACCATCCTGCGCTTCCCGGAGCAGGACCTCGCGGACGTGGTCTACCTGGAACAGCTCACCAGCGCGCTCTACCTGGACAAGCGGGACGACGTCGACGCCTACGTCCAGGTCATGGAGCGGCTCTGCGTGGACAGCCTCACGCCCGAGCGCACCATAGACCTGCTGGCCTCGATCCTGAAGGAACGCTGAGTTCCTGCCCGGCGGGGCCGTTCGGGCCCCACCGCCGCAGGTCGGCAGCCGAGTGACCGCCCAGCCGCCCACCCGCCGTCAGCCGCGGGCCGGCGGCCGTTCGCGTTCCGGTGGCAGCGCCTGCGGCGGGCAGCCCAGCTCCCAGGGCAGGTCGTAGCGGCGGAACAGGTCGGCCCGGATCGGCGCCAGCGGGATCTCCGCGCCCGGCAGCAGCACGCCGATGCAGCCGCCCATCAGCGCGCTGCGCAGCACCGCGTGTTCGGCCGCCGGGTCCGGAGCGCCCCAGTCGTGCAGCAGGCCCTGGAGGATGGCGCCGAGCTGCTGCTGCTCAGGGTCCTGCACGAAGGCGCCGGTGTCCGGGTCGAGGATCAGTGCCAGGTGCGAGCGCATCACCCGCGGGTGGTCCAGCGCGAGCGCGAGGACGGCGTCGATGGCGCGGGCCAGCCGGGCCTCGGGCGAGGCGTCCGGCGGCAGTTCGGCCAGTGCGCCGGACAGCGCCTGGTGCATCATCCGGTGCGTCGCGGACTGCATCAGCAGCCGTTTGCCGTCGAAGTAGTACGAGAGCAGGCCGCGGGCGAGCCCGGCCCGCTCGGCGATGTCGGTCAGCGTGGTGCCCGCGTAACCGCGCTGGTCAACCAGCTCGACGGTGGCCCGCATGATGCGTCGGCGGGAGCGTTGCCGCATCTCCTCATTGACCGAATCCCCGCGAGGTGCCATCGTGTCTGCTCCGAACGTTCGTTGGCTCCGAGCCAATATACTTGCGGAGCCGGCAGCCGCGCCGTGGAACCGTGCCCTGACGGGCGCTGCCCGCGCGGCCGGGTACCAAGACGGCCGGCTCCACCAACACGGGGGTTTGGTGGAGCCGGCGCCAGCAGCCGACGACCGGGGGTCGGTCGTGGGCGAGGGCCGGTGCGGGTCAGTGCTCGGTCAGGGCTCCGGTCCGGGCCGTGGTCGGCCCGACAGGCGGATAATCATAATCTGGCACCGACGCGGGAGTTGAATTCCGGCGCCGGTCCACCAGGGCGCCCACCGCGGCGACCAGCAGGCCGACCAGCGCGACCGCGGTGACGAAGACGAGCGCCGGCCGGTAGCCGTCCAGCTGGGCCTGCGGGCTGTCGCCGCCCGCGCTGCCGGCCGTGATCATCGCGGTCGCCCCGGCCAGCACCACGGCGGTGCCGACCTGGATCGCGGTGTTCACCAGGCCCGAGGCCAGGCCCTGCTCCTCGTCGGCCACGCCGTTGGTGGCGGCGATGTTCACCGAGGGGAAGGCGAGCGCGAAGCCCACGCCGAGCAGCAGCATCGAGGGCAGCACCAGGACCGGATAGGAGCTGTGCTCGTCCAGGCGCAGGAACAGGGCGAAGGCGGCGACCAGGGCCAGCAGGCCGATCGGCAGCAGTCGGCCGGTGCCGAAGCGGTCCACGATCGGGCCCATGAACGGCGCGGAGAGTGCGATGAACGCGCCGGCCGGCAGCAGCCCCAGGGCCATCTGCAGGGCCGACCAGCCGAGCAGGTGCTGCAGGTAGAGGGTCACGACGAACTGGAAGCCGCCGTACGCGCCGGTCATCGCGAAGGCGACCACGTTGGCCCGGGCGACGGAGCCGTTGCGGAAGATGCCCAGCCGGACCAGCGGGTGGGCGGTACGGCTCTCGATCAGCAGGAAGGCGGCGGCCAGCGCGATCACCACGGCCATCGAGCCGAGGGTGCGCAGGCTCAGCCAGCCGGCGCCCTGGGCCTCGGTGACGGTGAACACCAGCAGCAGGACGGTCGTGGTACCGGTGATCGCGCCGAGCACGTCGTAGCCGCCCTTGGTGGGCTCCTCGGTCTGGCGGGGAAGCAGGCGGACGGCGAACACCAGGGCGAGCAGCGCGACCGGGACGGGCATCAGGAAGGTCCAGCGCCAGCCGACCGAGGTGAGCAGGCCGCTCAGCACCAGGCCGAGGGAGAAGCCGCTGGCCCCGCAGGTGGTGTAGATGGACAGCGCCCGGTTGCGGGCGGGGCCCTCGGCGAAGGTCGTGGTGATGATCGACAGGCCGGCCGGGGCGGTGAAGGCGGCGCTGACGCCCTTGAGGAAGCGGGCCGCGATCAGCAGGCCGCCGTCGTCGACCAGGCCGCCGACCAGCGAGGCGGCGGCGAAGGCGGACAGGGCGACCAGGAAGACGCGCCGCCGACCGAGCAGGTCGGCGGCGCGTCCGCCGAGCAGCAGCAGGCCGCCGTAGCCGAGCACGTAGCCGGAGACCACCCACTGCAGGGTGGAGGTCGAGAGGCGGAGCTCGGAGCCGATGGAGGGGAGGGCGACGCCCACCATCGAGACGTCCAGGGCGTCCAGGAACATGGCGGCGCAGAGCACGATCAGGGTGCCCCAGAGGCGGGGTGTCCAGTTCAGCCCGCTGGTTGACGGAGCGTCGGGTGACGTGACGGTCGCGGTGGTCATGGGGAGGACAGTACATGCACATGCATTCAATGCAAATGAATAAGATGTAAACACATAATTTTCCGATGCACGTGCTAGGGTGGCGGCGTGGCTGAACTCGACCCCCGAGTGCTCGATTCGCCGGCGGAGGCCGGCCTCGTCGCGGAATGGCGCGAGCTGCTGGCCCGCCATGCCGCCACCGCCTGCCTGCTCGACCGTGAGCTGGGTGACAAGTTCGGGCTGGGCATGAGCGAGTTCGAGGTGCTGGAACGCCTGGTGGAGGGGTGCGAGGCGGAGGGTCTCCACGCGCTGCGGGTGGCCGAGCTGGCACCCACCGTCCATCTGAGCCAGAGCGCGCTGTCCCGGCTGATCGCCCGGCTGGAGAAGAGCGGACTGGTCACCCGGGCCATGTGCGAGAGCGACCGGCGGGGCATCATGGTGGCGCTGACCGAGGCCGGACGGGAGCGCTACGAGCAGGCCAGGCCGCTCCACCGCGAGGTGCTCGGACTGACCCTCGGCGAACCGCTCGGGCCGGTCTGCGGGGAGCCTGCCGCGGACTGAAGCCGGGGGCTCGTTCGATGGGGGAGCTTTCGGTGAGCTGACTCGGCGTCAACCCGTGCGCCCAGAGCAGGGGCGCTCAGAGCAGGGAGTTGAGCCCCGGGGCGACGGCCAGCAGGACGGCCGCGGCGGGCGCGGCGAGGGCGAACAGGGTCAGCCGCAGCCGGTGCGGGACGGACAGTCGCGGGCGGCCCGCGAGCAGCCGGTCGACCCGCTTCGGGGACTGCGCCAGACCGGGCGGGCAGGAGCCGAACACCCCGCGGTCCAGGTTGAGTTCGGCCAGCGCGAGGGCGGTGATGTGCCGGCCGTGACGTCGAGCGGCCCGGTCGTCGGCCGCCAGCTCGATCAGCTCCGCCACCTGGTCCCGGAAGGCGCTGAACACGCCGACGCCGGGGAAGCCGGAGGCGAGCGCCTGGGCGAACTGCTGGAGCAGGTGGTGCCGGGCCCGGACGTGGCCGCGCTCATGGCTCAGCACCGCCGCCAACTCCCGGTCGGTGAGCTGCTGGAGGGCGCCGGTGGTGACCACCAGGCGGGAGTCCGGGCCGGGCAGTGACCAGGCTTCGGGGCGGACGTTCTCCAGCACCACCAGTCGCTCCCGGCGACTCCGGACGGCCGCGATCGCCTCGGGCAACTCCGGTGCTCGGGTCGTCAGTTGGGCGTGCCGACGGTCGCGCAGGGCCTTGGCCGTACGGGCCTCGCGGGTGAGCGCCAGCACCGTTTGCAGGGCGCCGGCCGCCAGTACCACGGCGCAGAGCCGGCCCCAGCCCTCGGCGTCCTGCAGGCCGTACGCGGCCTCCACGCCGTGCGGGGCGCCCGCGAACACCAGGGCGCGCAACTCGGGCATGGCGGCGGAGGCGGCGAGGACCAGACCCAGTGCGCAGCACAGCAGCACGGCCACCACCAGGCACTGCCACACCAGCAGCGCCAGCACGGGTTCGCGCTCCACCCAGCGGGCCCGGGCCAGTCGGCGGGGCGCGACGGTCGAGAGCAGAAGTCCGAGCAGCAGCAGGCCGATCAGGGCAGTCATCCCAAGGGCTCCCCGAGTACGCAGGGAACGCGACAATGCGCTCCCTGCCAACCTATGCGCTGGCGACGCCCGGTGGAACGGCTTTCGGTCGGCCAGTGACCAACGCCACGCGCGGGTGCGGCGCTTGGGCGGTGTTCGGATCGGACGGGAAGGGCATCGCGCGGGTGTCGGGGCGGGCGTCACATGGTCAGGAGCATGGCGAACATGCCGATGCCCATGGTGAGTCGGCAGGCCTGCGGCAGGCCGGCGGTGCCGAGGGCGAGGGTGCCGGCGGGGGTTCGCAGCAGCCGGGCGCCGGCCCAGAGGGAGTACCCGCCGAAGTAGAGCAGCAGGGCACCGGTCAGCAGCGGCGTGCCGAGAGTGGCGGCGTGGTGGTGGTGTCCGCCGGCGGAGGCGGTCATCGCCAGGGCCATGTACGTCATGGCGAGTGCGCCGACCGCGTGGTGCAGCCGGTGTGCCCGGCCGGTGGGGGCGTACAGGGCGGCGAGCAGGAAGGCGGCGGCGGGGAGGCCGAAGAGGCCGGCCCAGACGCCGGCCGGGACGGTGGCGCCGGTGACGGCCATCGCTGCCATGCCGAGCCCCATCAGTGCCTCGGCGGCGTCGGACTCCCGGGCGAGCAGTCGGTGGGCGGGGCCGGGGCCGGGGTCGGGGGCGCCGGCCGGGGTGCAGGGGGAGTGCCGCAGGCGGGTCAGGCAGTAGCCGCCGGCGGTGGCGGTGAGGAGGGCGAGGAGCCAGTTGACCAGGGTGGGTCCGTGCAACGGCAGCCTCCCGGGGTGGCGGGCGGCGAACAGCGGACGGCGAACAGATGACAGCTGACGGATGACAGCTGACGAAATCTGTTAGCTGTCATCCGTTGTCCGTCAGCTGTTCGCTGTCATCCGCCCGCCGACATCCGTCCGCAGCGACGGTCGTCCCGTCCACGATCACCGCTCCGCCCGCGGTGCGACCAGGGCGCGTACGGGGGCGCACAGTGGTGCCCGCCGTGGTGCGGCCCGACCCACGCACCCCGCTCCGCCGCACCCGACCCGTCCCGCTCCACCAGGGACCGCCGGGCGGCTCAGCCCTGGAGCCGCCCCGAGGCGACCACCCGGCTGAGGAACTGCCGGGTCCGCTCCTCCCTCGGATCGCCGAACACCTGCTCCGGCGGCCCCTGTTCGAGCACCACCCCGCCGTCCAGGAAGCAGACCTGGTCGGCGACCTCCCGTGCGAAGCCCATCTCATGGGTGGAGAGGACCATCGTCATCCCCTGCTCCTTGAGGTCCCGCACCACCGACAGCACCTCCCCGACCAGCACCGGGTCGAGCGCCGCGGTGATCTCGTCGAGCAGCAGCAGCCGGGGCCCCGCCGCCAGCGCCCGCACGATGGCGACCCGCTGCTGCTGTCCGCCGGAGAGCCGGTCCGGGTACTCCTTCGCCTTCGCCGCCAGCCCGAGCCGGTCCAGCAGCTCCAGCGCCCTCGCCTCGGCCTCCGCCCGTCCGACCCGGTGCACCCGGCGCGGTGCGAGCGTGATGTTCTCCAGCACCGTCATGTGCGGGAACAGGTTGTACGACTGGAACACCACGCCGATCCGGCGCCGCACGGCGTCCTCGTCCGCGCGGGGGTCGGTGATCTCCGCTCCGTCCAGGAAGATCGCCCCGTCGTCGATTCCCTCCAGCAGGTTGACACACCGCATCAGCGTCGACTTCCCGGAGCCGGACGCCCCGATCAACGCCGTCACCGAGTGCTCGGGCACGGCCAGGTCCACATCGCGCAGCACCACCTGGCCGCCGAAGGTCTTGCGCACCGACTCCAGCCGGAGCACCTCGGCGCCACTCATACCGAACCTCCCTGCAACTGCCGACGGTTCATCCGGGTGGTCAGCCAGTCGGCGAACCGGGTCAGCGGAATGGTCAGCACGATGAACACCAGCCCCGCCACCAGGTACGGCGTGAAGTTGAACGAGTGCGCCGCAATGATCTTCGCCGCGTACACCGCGTCGATCGCGCCGCCGATCGAGACCAGCCCGGTGTCCTTCTGCAGGCTGACCAGGTTGTTGAGCAGCGGCGGCACCACCCGCCGCACCGCCTGCGGCAGCACGACGTACCGCATCGCCTGGGCGTTGGTCAGCCCCAGCGACCGCGCCGCCGCCCGCTGGCTCGGGTGCACCGACTCGATGCCCGAGCGGAACACCTCCGAGACGTACGCCGAGTACGTCAGCACCAGCGCGGCCCCGCCGAGCAGCAGCGGATCGGTGGTCACCCCGGTGAGCCGCAGCGCCGGCACCCCGGTGATCATCACCAGCAGGCAGATGATCATCGGCAGCCCGAGGAAGAAGTCCACGTACGCGGTGGCCAGCAGCCGCACCGGCAGGAACACCGGCCCGCGCAGCGTCCGCAGTACCGCCAGCAGCAGGCCGAACACCAGGATCAGCGCCCCGCAGCCGAGCATCAGCTCCAGGTTGAGCCGCAGCCCCTTCAGCACCTCCGGCAGCGCCTGCCGCGCGTAGTCCAGATTGAAGAAGGTCCGCCGAGTCACCTCCCAGCCGGGGGAGTTGACGATCAGCAGGTACAGCGCGACCGCCGTCAGCAGGGTCGAGGCGGTGGCGATCAGCGCCGAGCGCCGGGCCCGTCCGCGCCGGTACGCCTCGTGCGCCAGCCGCCGCTCCGACGGCCGGTACCCGTCGTCCTCCGCCGGGGCCTCGGTGACGCTGACCGGTCCGGCCGACCCGGTGCCCCCACTCACTTGAGCACCGGTGCCGAGACGGCGTCCGACAGCCATTGCTTCTCCAGCTTCGCCAACGTCCCGTCCGCCCGCAGCGCGTCCACCGCCTGGGACGCGCAGGCGGTCAGCTTGGAGCCCTTGTCCAGCACCAGGCCGAACTGCTCGGCCTTCGAGGCCGTCTCGAACTGCCCCACCACCTGAGCTTTCCGTTTAACCTCGCAGGTCACCCGACCTGCTGATCTGCGCTTCTTCCCGGGACAGCGGAGGCGGCCGTTCTCCACGCTTCGAGATGTCG